>JAAYXQ010000216.1 GCA_012515825.1 Fibrobacter sp. | reverse complement strand
CGACCATATCATTAATGAGTTTTAATGAAAAAACAAAAAAAACTAGAATTTAAAAATCAATCCAAATCTCATTTGGCCATCGCGAACGCCGTCGTTATTACCGACATCTTTAATGGTGGCAAAATCAAATTGAAGAACATCAGAGAGCATAAAGCCAAAGCCTAAATCAACTTCTTGTCTTTTACCTGTTTTATCGTAGAGGTAGCCTAAGCGAAGAGCCACTGTATTTGAATAAGTGTATTCTGCTCCTATGTTAAAAACGCCTTGTAATAAAGAATTTTTAGCTGCTGTAAAGCCATGGCCTCCTAATTCAGGGTTTGCAATGGATTTCCAAGAAGCGATATAGAATGGTTCTGGCTGGCCTTTCTCATCATCATAAACTGTTTCACGATTGTAATCTGTTGCAATGAGAAGTTTATGGTCGACGGAAGATAAAAGCTCGTAAGAAAGCCCTATTCTCCATGTTAAAGGAATAGGGTCTTCGATCGACTTATCTACATAATAAACGCTAGGACCAATATTCGCAAGCACTGCAGCGAAATTAAGGTGTTTTATTAATAAATCTTTTTTGAGTAAGCCTACATCAAAAGCGTAACCAAAAGTGGTGGCTTCTTCTTCTCCTGTAGAGGCTCCGGAGCTTAAGTCAGAGTAAAATAATTTGATAGAGACTCCAAGACCCCAGTCCTTTCCAATATGAGTACCGTAGCTAAAACCGCCCACAATTTCAGAACTGTTATAAGCGACGAGATCATCGGAGGTAAATTCATCTGAAACCACGGTAGAGCCAAAAGAAATAAAATTCACAAAAAAGCCTAACGTTCCCCATTCTGCAAGAGGAATCGTCATGCCACCAAATAAATGGTAAAGATCAGGAATGTTTAAGACAGGTAAAAGTTTTTCATAGAAGAACGAGAGTTGGTAATCGGCATCTTTGTATTGTTCCATGCCATTAGCTGTACTAAACCAAACATCATTTCCTTGAGGAAGAACCGCCCAAACGCGATTAGTAGATAATCCGTTTCCTGAATGATAATGATTCCATTCGTCTTTATCAACAGGTTCTTTTTCATTTGGATTTCGTTCGAGTTCTGCTTTACGGCCACTCGCTGTGGCGTAGTCTGGAAGGTGTCTCCATACGCCTTTATCTGTGGCAATCCAAATAGCACCTTTCCTATCGACTGAAATGTCATGAATATTGTTATTTTCAAACCGAACTTGTTCCCACTTTCTGAGATTGAAGTGTGATAAGCCTTCTTTATGAGTTGCCCAAACATGGCCAGAACTATCAATCGCGAGTGTTTTTGGCTGAAGATCAATAATGCCATCTTCCTCTGTGAAAAGGCTCCAGCGGTCTTTATCGTTAGAATTTGTTTTAGGTACAAGACGTGCAATACCTGCATCGCGAACCGAAACATAAAGTTCTTTTCGCATTTCGGACCAAACTAAAGATTCAATATACTGGCTTGGTAATACTTTTCCTTTTTGTTCAAAGGAACCATTGCGGTATGAGAATAATCCATTGTCGGTACCGATCCATAGGGTTGCTCCTTGATTACCAAGAGCGGTGATGCGTTTGTTCCCAAATTC
The DNA here is from genome assembly GCA_012515825.1 of Fibrobacter sp. Taxonomy (GTDB): domain Bacteria; phylum Fibrobacterota; class Fibrobacteria; order Fibrobacterales; family Fibrobacteraceae; genus Fibro-01. The sequence goes on along the minus strand of JAAYXQ010000216.1, from coordinate 3,365 downwards.
GGATTGAAAAGTTTTCCAACCCTTACCGTCAAAGCGAAATAGGCCGTTTGGCGTGCCTACCCAGAGTTTTTCTGTACGAGGTTCATAGAGAAGTGCGGTGACTGTATCTTTGATGACTAGATCCCATGGAATGCGAACTTCTATGATGCGGGATTCATCATCAGCTGTTTTAACATTATTGAATTTTTTGACTTGTCTTGTGTATTCATCAAGCCCACGTTCTGTGCCAACAAAAACGCGAACCACATCTCGAATTTTCATGTTCCCATCGAGAAGGACGGAATGAAAGTTAAGCCAACGTTCGCCATCAAAACGCATGATCCCTTTACTGGTTCCTGTCCATAGTTCACTTTTAGCAAAAAAGCCAGGACGAGTACGGGCGGCTATTTTTGTGAAATAAGGACTCTTCTCTGATTTCTCAGGATAAGACATGCGCCATTCATCAGCGAGCGGCCCAAAGGCAAGCCCTGCGGGGTTATAATAAAGAGCGGTAGCATCATCGGCAATTGCAGCGCCGACTTCGCCCATTCCTAGTTGCCTAGCACCAATAGGCATTTCCAAAGTAATAATAGCAGAGCCTGCAGCCCACAGAACGCTTGATGCAGCTAGAACGATAAAAGCAAATAATTTACGCAATGTTTCTCCAATCTGGTACTCGATACATTCCATTTTCTGGAATCACTGGTTTCCAACCAGCCTTCCCAGGGTTTTCCCAAGGGAATTTAGGAACGAGTTTACAATCGCAACCTAAAACATAAGGCGGAAGAATTTCGGAGTGATTTCGAATCTGTTCTCGAGTGATATAGTTTTCTTCATTCATGAAATTACAAAATGGACTACTTCGCGGACCAATGATTACTCGGTAGGTAACGGTGCCATTTTTGTCCCCTTCATCAATGGTTTTAATGGTTTCTTCTAAAGAAGCTTCCCATTGAGATAGTAATGATGCTTTTTCTTCTTCAGAAATAGGTTGGGAGGCAAGCCACTCTTTTATTTCATCAGAGGAGGGTTTTACCTTGCTTAAAGATTCTTTTGCTGGTTTTACGAGTACAGCGTATTGACCTGAGACATCAATTTGTGGTAAGACAGTTTCTTTTTCATCGGCCGAATGAATAACAACATAGGCACCGATGGCGGCGAGAATGATTGATAACACGATAATGATGACAATAATTAAAACAACAGAAAGATCCATAATCATTCATCCTAAGTAGAGTGACTAATAAACTAGTATTTTCTAGTTTATTAGACAGGAGATTTTATGCCAAAAGTGTTTTTTTTGATTGTCTTGTTGTTTTCGATAAGTATATGGGCTATCCCATACGAAGTTGTTTCCATCAAAGAGGGTAGCGGTGAACCTGTAAAATCGGGTCAGCTGATTCAAGTCCATTTTAAGGGTTGGCTTACAGATAGTACGCTATTTGATGATTCCTATAGTCGTGCAGAACCTCTGGAATTTGTTTTAGGTACAGGCCAAGTTATTTCAGGATGGGATCGTGCTCTTGTTGGCATGAAAAAAGGTGAAATAAGGCGTATTGCTTTGCCATACGAACTGGCATACGGAGATCGGGCGATCGGTCCAATTCCTGCGAAGTCTGATTTACTTTTTGAAGTAGAACTTTTGCATGCGGAACAGCCTCTCCCTCCAGATGAATTTCCTAAAAAAGAAATTCAATGGAAAGCTCTAGATCAGGGAGTCTGGTTTTATGACGAAAAGGTTGGAAAGGGTGCAGTAAGTACTGCGGGTAAAGTACTCCATCTTCATTATACTGGTTGGCTTTCAAAAGGTTTTAAATTTGCAAGCTCTAAAGATTTAGGTAAACCAATGGAAGTTGTTTTAGGTGCTGGAAAGCTAATCAAGGGTTGGGAAAAAGGCTTAAATCAAGTTCCAGAAGGAACTGTTCGTTGGTTAAAAGTAGCTCCTTCTATGGCTTATGGTGCTACTCCTTTAGCAAAAATCCCAGCCAATTCTACGCTTGTATTTCGAGTGGATTTAATAACTGTAGAAACAGATGATTTAGTCACAGAATCTATGGACTTTTTCCCAGATACAACTTCTTTAACCTTTAAGAAAGGGGCTGAAGGGCTTCGCTATGCTGTGATAAAAGAGGGCGAAGGGGAACCTGCAAAAGTAGGCGAGTCTGTCAGAGTTCATTATACAGGCTGGCTTATGGATGGCACCAAATTTGATAGTTCAAAAGACAGAGCTCAAATATTCGAATTCCCTCTCGGTGGCGGTCGCGTGATTCGTGGTTGGGATCTTGGTGTTGAAGGCATGCTTCCTGGGGAAAAACGTGTTTTACTCGTCCCTCCAGGACTTGGCTATGGAAGTCGTGGTGGTGGCCCAATTCCTCCAGATGCAACGCTCTTGTTTATGGTTGAATATTTAGGCGTTTAGATCTTTAGGGGGCTCTTGAATAGAGTCCCTTTTTTTGAAAACCCAATTTTTATATAAAAGAAAACTAATTAATACGTAAACGACATTGGCAATAATATGAGCCACAAATCCTGGTTTCATCCACTTGGAAATCCATTCTGTGAAGGCTGTAAAAGTACTTAATTCGGTTAACGCATAAAGAGAAAATTTAAGGACGAATAAGTTGATAAAATAAGCAATGATGAAAATAATTAGAAATCGAATCATTTCTTCTCTTTTATTATTTTGACTCTTAAAATTCCACAAGCGATTGCATACGTAAGAATTGATACCGCCAGCGACAAAACCAAGAAAATTAGAGAGTTCCAAATTCCAATTTAAGGTTTGATGTAAAATCCAAACGGTAATTATGGTTATGGCGGTATTTAAAATGCCTATGAGATTATATTTCAGGAAGTGTATCACAAGTTCGAAAATAATAAAAAAACTTATCTTTGGTTATCATGAAGAGTCTATCACAAAAGATTATGAGTGCTGTAGAAGCAGCGGATTTAATAAAAAATGGTGAATGTATTGGTATTTCTGGTTTTACATTATCTGGTTATCCAAAAGCGGTACCTGAGGCTTTAGCTGAAAAAGCAATTGCCTTACACCAGAAAGGAGAACCTTTTAAGGTAACTATTTTTAGTGGTGCTTCTACTGGTGATGATTGTGATGGCGTCTTAGCCAGGGCTCATGCGATTGAAAAGCGTATGCCTTATCAATCGAATCCCTCTCTTAGGCAAGAAATTAATCAAGGTATAATCCAATATAACGATGAACATTTAGGTTCCATGGGACACATGGTGCGTTCGGGCGCTCTTGAACGGCCTACACTTGCCTTAATTGAATGCATTGCTGTGACCCCAGAAGGGAAGGTGTATCTTTCTTCTTCGGGCGGCAATTCAGCCACATATCTTGAATGTGCAGATCGAGTGATTTTAGAAGT
>JAAYXQ010000215.1 GCA_012515825.1 Fibrobacter sp. | reverse complement strand
TCCTAGAGGGGGATCAAATATACTGGCTATCCTATTGAAGGAGTTTGAAGGGAGTCAATTTATTCATTATTTATGGTCAAGTTATTACGGCTTTGAAAGGCCTACGGGTGAATGTTCTGCTGACAGTATTGCCTTTATTGCCAATTGTAATAGTTTGGGTGGTTCTCTTGCTTCTTATTCGGAAGGTTGTATCACCGAAAAACTTGAAATGATATGTATTGCGAAGATCCAAGAAGCTCTTTATTTAGAGGATTTGGCTAAACCATTAAAAGAAGAATGTGAAAAATTTGTTGACTCCCTTCCTGAACCAGAAGTAAAACCAACTATCATTTGTCAGGGAACAACAGAAGGAGGGATGCTTTGTGATACGACTTGGCAAGATTAATGGGTTATTCTAACTTGGAATAACGTGGATTGTACTATAGAAAAATAATCAAAACTTGATTTATAGAAGTGTTTCTACTATTTTATAAATAGCATCAGGGCTTGTTTGACTACTAACAAATGGTATATAGTTTTTAGTCACAAAATCTGAGAGTGTTCTTAAGATGCGGCGATTTATCGCCGCATTTTTTATTGTATGAGAATTGTTAATCTTCGATTTTAATGGATTTTTTAGATAAAGTTCGAACGATTTGATCTAATTCTTTAGGGAGTTTAGATTCCACATTGTATTTTTGATTATTCCATTCAAATTCAAGCTTAAAACTGTGAAGAAAAAGGCGATTTAATCCGTATTCTTTTCGTAGTTCTCGATTCCAAGCATAATCTCCATAACGAGAATCTCCAGCAAGAGGATGATTAATACTTGCAAAGTGTGCACGAATTTGGTGCATTCTTCCCGTTTCTAGTTTGATTTTGACTAAATCCATAGATTCAAAACGACGATAGACAATATAATGGGTTATACTTTCTTTGCCTTTGGATTCGCTCGTTTTCATTTTTGCACCTTGTGGCGAATCAGAACGCTCTAAATTGGTTTTAATAGTTCCTTTTGTTTTTTCTAAGTGGCCTTGGACTAAAGCGTAATAATATTTGTTGATTTTATGCTCTCGAATGAGCTTTGTTAAACCTCTTAATACATCACCTTGAATGGCGGCTATCAAAAGGCCAGAAGTCTCACGATCTAATCGATGCACAAGAGTTGGCTTAAAATCATGCTTTTCATTGAGACCCCATTGCCAGAGCATATCGACAAGAGTTTCTTTTGGACGAGTTCCAGAACCAGGTTGACTATCAATTCCAGAAGGCTTCTCTACAATTACAAAGTCTTCTGTTTCTAAAGCAATTTGAAAATGATTTTTAAAAAAGAGTGGATCACAATAAGTATTGTTATTCCCCCATCCTGTTTTGGGAGCAGAAGTGGAATTGTCTTCTTTTAAATTTTCATAAATAGCAACTAAATCCCCTTCATTAAGAATTAAAGGAGCTTTGGCGACAACACCGTTGACTCTTACCTTTTTCTTTCTGATAACGGCAAATAAAGCGGAAAGAGATTCTGTAGAAAAACTTTGACGTAAATAACGGTCAAGTCTCATATTGGCATGGTGCCTGTCTATAATTTTAGTGATCATAATATTAATTTAGCTTTTTTGCTTTTAGTGCGAAACGAACGCCATCAGCTGCACTGGTGACAATCCCTCCTGCATAACCTGCGCCCTCTCCGAGAACAAAAAGCCCCTTGGTGGATACGGATTCTAAAGAATCTAAATCTCTTAAAATCCGTAAAGGCGAACTAGTTCTTGTTTCTGGAGCAATGATCATCCCATTTTTGATAAACCCTGGGATTTTTCTTTCAAAGGATAAAAATCCTTCGTAGAGAGATTCACAAATAAAAGAATCCATCCAATCCCATAAATTATTTGGAATTAACCCACAAGGGTAAGATGATTTTTTTAAGTCATCGAGATCTCTTTTATTATTTAAGAATGCTTCAATTGATTGAGCTGGAGCTCGATAAGAGTTTTCTCCAATTTCAAAAGCGGCTTTTTCTAAGCGACGTTGATGATTCAGGCCATCCCAGAGGTTATTACCTGCTTGGACAGGAACGACAATCGCTCCATTGGCAAAAGGGCCTTTTCTATGACTATGACTCATGCCGTTTGTGGCTAGAGTCCCTTGCTCTGATGCACAAGGAACAAGGACTCCTCCTGGGCACATACAAAAACTATAAGCTGAAGAGGTGGCTTTTAATGTTTTAGCAGTAAGAGCGTATTCTGCACTACCTGTTAATTGGATATCTACGTTTTTTCCAAATTGGCGTTCGTTAATTAGTGTTTGAGGATGTTCTACTCGTACTCCCATGGCAAAGCCCTTGGGCTCAAGAGAAACACCTTTTTCATATAATAATTCATAAAGATCACGAGCCGAGTGCCCTGGGGCAAGAACGAGTGTGTCACACGTTTGCCATGTATCATTAATTTTAATTTTTGAAATTTGATGATTTTGAATTTCAATGTCTTCTAATTTAGATTCAAAAAATATCTCGCCGCCAAGATTAAGGATCTCTTTACGGAGGGCACGGAGTAAAATGACAAGTTTGTTGGTACCAATATGAGGTTTGGAAAGATAAAGAATCTCTTTGGATATCCCAAAATCAACCATATCTTCTAAAACCTTTTGAGAAAAAATAGTCCGAGTTCTTGTATTTAATTTCCCATCAGAAAAAGCCCCTGCTCCACCTTCACCAAATAAAACATTAGACGTTGGGTTAAATTGTCTGTCGATGAAAAAACGACGAATATCTCTAAATCGAGCCTCAACAGGTTTACCTTGTTCATACAGCTTCACTTGAAAACCACGTCTCAGTAAGTGAAGAGTAGCCCAAAGCCCAGCAGGGCCTGCTCCAATTACATGAATGACAGGAGATACTTTTACAGAGTTGATGATTGGTTCTGTTTTAGATTCGGATTCTTTTTTAAAAAGACCATGCTGAGGTTTTAAGGCCTGAGCGGTTTCAAATAAAACATTATAAGACCAATGAGGAAAGCCTCGTTTACGACTATCTAATGATAGTCGTTCTATTTCAAGATTTTGAATGGCTTTTAAAGGTATTCGAAGCGTGTGGGCGAGAACTATGTCAACATTATCTTTTTTATCTAAGTCAACAGGAAGTTCTCTAAATTGATATTTTGGCATTAGAATTAAAAGGAATAGTTTATGGTAAAACCTACATAAAGGTCTTTATATTCATTTGATATTTGATCTGGTCTATCAAAGACTTCTCCTCGGCAAATCCATTCACTAAAGAGCTGTTTTGTGTGATTGATTTTTGCTGAAACTTCTACTATAAAATCATTTTCTTTCTCTGTCTTTTCTTCTAACTCTGATATTAATTCATAGCCGTTCTCTATTTTATTCAAATGAGAGCCGACTTCACTATCTGTTGCTATAGGATTGTTGGTGGCAACGATGTTGTTATTCTCTACACGATAATAATGAAATTTCTCTTGAGTTAAAGTATCTTGAAGCGTGTAATCGGCCTCTTTCCATGAGAATCGGAAGGTTTTCATTTCTACAGATAAGCCTAGAGTAATGAATTTAGAGAATAGAGGCACTTTTAAAGCATTTGATAAACTCCATTCGGTTTCCTTCATTTCATTTCTTTCGTAATTCTTAAAACGAGGGGTAAGAGTTAAGCGATTGGTGAATTTAGAATTGGTTGTTTGTAAAGAAATGGGATATCTATGCTCGAAATAATTCGCTCCATTAAAATAATAGCCTAATTTACTCCAGGTGCTATCAGAAAAATCGATGTCTTCAATTAAAGAATCATTATTGAAAAAAGAACCGTCAAGCATAGTTGTCCAAATACCATTGATCCTTAATTCGCTCTTCCAGAAAGAAAAAGAAAAACCTAGATCAAAAGTATGCTTATAAAAATGTTCTTCAAAATCAGAGGCAATATAGGGCTCAGTAGTGAGCTTTTGATAATCACTCCAACGAGCTGAATCTACAAGAATGGTGTCTCTATAATAAACAAGGTTTGTTGTATCACTATTTGTGGATGCTCTAAACCAAGGATCATTGAAAATACCGCTTTCAGCATCATATAAACCTCTTAGACGGTATGGACGATGCTGTCTTTGATATTCAAATTGGTAATTAAAGAATAAGTCGGTATTTTTGTTGATGCTAAATGTGTTCTCTAATCCAATGTCATGGCGGTATTTAGTACGGTCGATATCTAATTCATGCTCTTTTAGATAAAGAGAATCTGGTTCATCAAATAAACCTAATCGAGTCCCTTCACTTAAACCAAAAATATTAAGGGCTGTGTCGTTAGCGGCATTTTCTACATCTAATTCATAGCTGAATTTGAATGTCCATTTTGGTGATACTTCTTGTTTTAAATAACCACCAAATTCGCGAATATCACTCAATTGATTTGGAGAGCCTGGGCTATAATAATTTTCACCTACATAATGAATATGTCCAAATAAAGTAGTCTTTTTAATATTCCAAAAGAGAGAGGCGCCTATGGCTACATTTTGACTAGTAAAGTCGAGCCCCATAGTTCTAGAATCCTCTGTATCTTTTTTAAAATCATCTCGCTTTTTCTTTGCTTCCTGAATAAGATTTGAGAGCGAATCTCTCATTTCACTATTCGTTAGAGTGGTATAATTACCAAATATTTCAGTCATTTCTTCTCTAGAAAGAGTTTGAATCAGGTTGGAGTTTTGCATGAGTTGACGTAAGGTGGTAAATGAAGATGTGGATAAACCAGCGTCTTCAAAAACCTGATTGATCGCCCTTTGAGCGATGACATCTGCAGTATCAGATCGTCCAAGGGCAATTTGACCATTTAACTCAATATCACCAGGGAAAAATAACCAGTTGCCTTCTGCGTATAAAGCCATGGTGCTTTGTAATGGGTCAGCAGTAATGGCTGTAGCTCGATCACCATCTCGTAAAAGAGGATCGTCAATTTCATCATCAGAAAATAGAACTCCAAAATGGGCATTAAAACGACGTAATGGATCCCACTTAAAGTCACCACCCCAAGCTAAGCGCTGTGCTTTTAATTCACCTTCATCGATCCAGTCTTTATAAATATCTGGATTTCGGATACCTTTAATGAATGGTTTTTGAGACTCTCCAAAAAATCCTCCAAAGGTAAATAAGGGATGATCTTCTTTATTTTTTAGAAGAGAAAGCTCGTAGTTTGCCCCAAATACAGGTAGCCCTTCTAAAAATACTTCTCCTGAAGCTAAATAAAAGTCACCCAATTTTAAGGAGTGGTAATTATCAGTGTAACTTAATGAAAAAACATCTAAATCGGTTCGATTCCATTTGTCTGAATAGAAATTTGTAGATAGTTCTAAAGACTGGTTTTTATTGCTTTTGAGTATTAAATAAATACTGGTGTTAAAACCAAAACCAGGAACTTCCCAAAGATTAGGGAAACGATCTTCTTTAACATGAATAGTATCTTCATTCACTATCTCATTTAATACACCGTGATTGTGTCTAGTGTATACGTATCGATAGTTTAGTCCAGCAGAGATATTTCCAGCGATTGACCATTTAGTGGAGTCGTTTGCAGTGAATGTTACAGAGGATTCTTTCGCTTTAGGTTCTTCTTTTATCGAAAGATCTATGCCTTCTGGCAGAGGAATTTTTGAAGAGAATAACTTGGTGTCGGAAAGAAAATTGATTTTATTATTTTTTACTTGCTCGCGGCTTTCTGGTCGGAGCATTTCACTGGTACTTATTCCCACTTCATTATTTTCAATAGAGCAACGATGGAGCACTAATTTGCTATTGATCATATATAATAGAGCCAATTGATTCTCTTTCCATGTAGTGGAAACAATTTGTGTATTGGATAGAGGAGATAGATATAAGCCAATTTCATTATTAAGAAAACGATTCTCTTCGAAATAGGATTCATTATGTGTTGCTAAATGAGCTCCAATGGCATTGTTTCTAAAAAGGGTTTTAGTGATTTTTAAGTTGGATTGAATAGCAAACAGTCCTCGTTCTGCTGAATTTTGAATTATACAATTATGAATATTTAGAGAGCCTTCTTTTAACATGATCGCTGTTTTGGCTCCACTTATTTTTACATAGCGAAGATCGGATTTCTTTTCTCCTTTGATCGAAAGACCATTCCACACGGTAGAGGAATCAGTGCCCTTGAAATAAATGGGAGTGCTTCTTGTGCCGCCAGCGATGAGTTGCCCTTGATCAATAGAAAAAGAGGCTCCTTCTTTAAAAAGAATTACAACACCAGGTTCTATGATTAAAACTCTCCCAAGAGGAACCGAGATAGATTGAGTTACTAGATAAGGAGACTTGTCTTTTGTTAAGAATCCATGAACTTCGCCAGAGAGCGTTGTATAACTTGGAACAGGTTTCTTTTCCTGTTTTGTTAATAAATCGGGTGTCGATTCTGAAATTTTTGGTTTGATTGTTGAATCAGTTGCTTGATTAATAATATTTAGATTAGCGATACTATTTGAAATGTTAGGTGCGTTTGAAGAATCAGCGACTGGATTAATCGTATTGAGAATAGAATCGCTATTTGATACCTCAGGCCTGATCAAAGTATCAGGTTGTTGAGCAAGTAGAATGGTACTTAATAATAAAAGGGTGAATCCGGTAATGTATTTGTTTATCATTATCGTACCTCATAGGTTTTAATAGCTTTGCTAACGTTTCCACTTTTTAAGCGAACCTCAATATCAAAAACATTTCTTGACCCTCTAGATATTTCGATGGGGAGATTATAATGTAAATCGGTAATTTGATCCTTCACACGCTTAAAGATCTCTCTACCATTTTTCTTGACTATAATCTGTTGGATATATCGAGTATCATTTTCAGGTACTTTTTTTATTGAGAAGCGTAATTCTTTGTTTAGAATATTGCTTGCTCCTTTAGGTGGAGGAGGAACTCGCCAAACTTCTGAAGAGCCACCATAGACTTGAATTTGAACTTGGTGTTTTGGGAAGCATCCAAGAGTTTTTGTGATTTCTTGCTCATTCTTTGCTAAGTCTTGAACCTTAAATCGATATTCATGGATTCCTGGAGTTAGAGATAATTCAATTTTGTTTTGATTCCCTATATGATAAGACTCTGAGGATAAGTTTGAATTGGTGTATTTGGATAATAATATTTCATCCCCTTCAGCATCTGTGATTTTTATAAAGGCTTTACACATTAAGGAGTCTGAAGAAATCCATTTTATTTTTGGAGAAATAACGTTAATTGTTTTACATGACTTATTAATATCCAAAGCAATGGTTTCTTTTTTAATAAGCCCTTGAGCATTAGTCATCTCTATGTCAATTGTTTTCTCATTCCAATTTTTCGATAAGTCATTCACTAAAATAGAGTGGAAGAATTTTTGATTTTCGTTTAAAGGAATTAGGTTTTCAGAGATAGCATTTCCGATTTTAATTCTTAATTCAGTGTCATCGCTTGCTTTTTCAAACGTTCCTTCAATTTGAATGGTATTTGATTCACATAAGTGAATTGAAGTTGGACTTTGAATTATAAAATTATTTTTGGCTTCTTTTTTTAGAACTTTTTTGCCTGCACTATCGGCATAAATGAATTGAATTTCACCACATTGAGCCTCGACTTGGTTATCTACACAGTAGATACGGTATTTTTTTTCTCCAAATAAACCAGTATCCCAAGAGATGGTGTGTTCTATAAGACTATCTAGAGTTGGAGCTGTTTGTTCTCCATCAATGGAAAGCATAATGCCTGGATTACATCTTCCTTGGAGTTTTAGTTCCGTTGAGTATACCGTATCTGAAATCGTATTAAATTGGCATTTTGATTTATCTAAAAGAGATTTAATTTGACTATTGAGCTTTTGACTTAGAGAGTCTAAAAGTTCAGGACTCATTTCTTGACTGGACGATGAATCGCTGAGAATTTCGTGAAGCGTTCTTGAAAAATCTGGAGTTCCAGAGAGGGGATTGCTTAGGACAATAAATCCTTTACTTGAATCTTGTACGAGTGTTTGCCCTTTCTTTAAAAGAGCCTTATTTCCATGTGCATCCTCTACTTCAAGAGAGCCTTCGGCAAGGGAAGCATAAAGACCTTTTCGAGTCACTCCAATTGCTCCAGCTGTACCTCGAATGGCTGCAGTTGCAGTTCCAGTTTTAAATTTAAAGGAACCAGACTTTCCAGCTTGCTTTTGTACATCAAAGTGGAGCATTCCATTTTTGATATTCAATGAGGTTTCTTTAGATCCTTTAGCTGAAAATACTTTTTCTAAAACGACTATTGCATTTTCTTCGATTGTAATAGAGCTCCCATCAGCAAGGGAAATGATGGCTTGGGATTCGACGAGTGTTCGAATTAAATCGGACTCAGAGACTTTAGCTCCAACACGAAGTGGAAGCCATTTGTCTTGAGCTTTTTTTTGTCTAGTGACTTCTCCTAACACAGAACGAACTTTTCCGGAGGTAATTTCATCTGCCACTAAAGGGACAGTGATTAAAAGAACAGAAATGATAATAAATAGGGCTCGTTTCATTAATCCTCCGAGGGGATTTTTAAAATTCCTATAAATAATATAGTATTTCGGCTTCGTAAGTACATCTTTACATTATTTTATCTTTGAAACTTTCTATTTTATTAATAATAATAAGAGGTTTTTTATGAATATGGATAACACTGAACCGACTGTTGAAATGACTGATGAAAATGGTGAACTGATAGTCAAGGAACTTGCAAAAGAGTATTTGACTAAAGGTGCTTGGCAGACGATCATGTTTCTTTATCAAGAAAAAGATCAAAAAACAGGCGAATTTGCTGAACCTAAAGTATCTATTCGTCGGTATCAAAAATATCAAGGCGTTATGAAACAACGCAGCAAATTTAACGTGAGCAATAAGGCGCAAGCGGAAGCGATGATCGCCATATTTAAAAAGTGGTACGAAATATAAATGCCCGACCCCAGTAGTAGTTTTAATGTTACTTTTTTATGTGAGGGTGAAATAGCGAGATTCCCATGGCAATCTCGTCTTGAACCTATGGCACGAAAGCTTCTTATCGAAGAAGGCTTTCCTCAAAATGTGAATGTGGTTTTATGCTCTGATGAATTTGTCAGAGAAATGAATAAACAGTATCGGAATCTCGATAAAGTCACAGATGTTCTATCTTATGAGTGGCATGAGCCTTATTTGCTAGGTGAGATTTACATTGCTGAAAATCAAGTAAAAAAACAAGCCCCTCTATTTGGCAATACTTATTATGCTGAATTAAAAAGAGTCCTTGTGCATGGCTTATTCCATTTATGTGGTTATGACCATTTAACTCCCAAGGATCGTCGTAAAATGCGTTTACGAGAGTGTGGCTTTTTAGGTATAGATCCTTATAGCGAAAGAGAGTAATATTTATGCCTTTAAGTTATACTATCATTTTAATCGTTTTTTTTCTTTTACTTTCCGCAGCCTATTCTTTAGTGAAGGTTGTTTTTTTAGCGATTCATTCTCGTAAAGAGTTTGGTGAACTCACAAAAAGAGAAGAGAGAATTAATGCCTATGTTGAATCGAGTGGCTTTAATGAATGCATGTCCATAGGCCGTATATTCTCGAATATCATAATTGCGGTGCTTGGTTATATTGCTGCAGAGCCGTTGATTTCATCTTTCTTTTCCCCAACTTTAGCGTTAGCTCTTTACTTACTTGTTACGGGTTTGAGTGTTTATTTTATAACGGTTTTTATCCCGAATTTGTTTGGACATTTAAAACCTGGGATGCTCTCCATCATTCTTGAACCTATCTACAAGTGGATTCGTTTTCCTTTTTTTGGTTTTTCCCGTTTAGTTCATTTCGTATACAATAAACTGCTAAAATGGTTTGGTTACGATGCTAAATTTAGTTTCCTTTCTGAAAATCAAAGAGAGGCTATTCAATCCGATATGAGTAGCTCAAAAGAAGAAGGGTCTTTGGAAGATGACGAACGCCAAATGATTCTCAATATTTTTGATTTTGTAGAAACACCTGTTCGCGAAATCATGACTCCACGTGTAGATATGTGTGCGATTGATGTCAAGTCTTCTCTAGAGACGACAATTCAAATATTGAATAATGAACGTCATTCTCGTTTACCTGTTTATAAAGATTCTATTGATAATATTATAGGTATTTTATCTAATCGAGATTTTTTAGAATGGTATACTGAACATGGCTCTGAACCATTCAATATTGAACCGTTAGTGATGCCTGCATTTTTTGTTCCTTACTATAAGAAGATTGATGATTTATTAACTGAACTTCGCAGGAATGGAAATCAACTCGCCATTGTGATTGATGAATATGGTGGTACGGCAGGGCTTGTAACGGTTGAAGATATTCTTGAAGAAATTGTGGGCGAAATTAAAGATGAAGATGATGAAGATGAAGGTGTTCAAAAGTTAAAAGATGGTCGTTATATTTTAGACCCTTTAATGACACTTTCTGATTTAGAATACGAATTGAAAATTAAGCTGAAAGTGCCTGAGAATTCTCATATTGAAACATTATCTGGCTTAATTCAAGCGACTCTTGGAACAATCCCTTCTCCAGGTGTAGAAGTGGAAATTGAAGGCTATAAAATTCGTGTACTTTCCATGGATGGTACGCGTATGGAAAAAGTTCTTCTCATTACGCCTACGCCTTCAACGAATTAGGCTGTTCTAAAAATAGTTTTGCGAGTCTTTTATTAAGAGACAACAGAGTCTATGGTACTATCGTAGAATCGAGTTTTAATTTTATTTCCAGGTGAAAGTTCATTGGCATGACGAATGACTTTCCCTTCTTGATTAAGCGTTAGACTATACCCTTTTTTTAAAATCGATTTTGGATCAGAAAGTGCAATCTTTGCATTTAATATTTCAAATTTGGCTTTTTCTAAATTGAGGATTTTTCCAGAGCCATTTTTTAAACCGAGCTGAAAACGCTGTAAGATTTCTTTTTCGATCTTAAAATAACGAAGGGGCTCTTTTTTTAAGATGGATTGAAATTGGAGCAACCGTTCTTTTTCTCGAATGACTGTTTTAGAGGCATTATAAAAAAAGGTCTTTTGAATATAATGAAGTTTCTCTTTTTCTCTTGGTATTCTCATTTGAATTCGATTTTTAATATTGAATGCCATTTCTTGTACTTTGATCCAAGACCCTTCCACTCTTTCGACAATGAACTTTGCACAAGCGGTGGGAGTAATGCATGCAAACCATGCCACAACATCGACAAGACTTTGGTCTATTTCATGACCAATTCCAGTGAGCACAGGGGTTGGGTAGAGGGCGATTGCTCGGCATAAGGCTTCACTATCAAAATAATTAAGGTCAGTTTTCGCGCCACCCCCGCGGATAATGCAAACTACATCAATATCTGGAAAAGATCTTAATTTACCAAGAGCTTCTAAAATACTGTTTTCGGTCTCATTTCCTTGCATGCGAGCAAAGGCTTCTGTAATTTGAAATGCAAAAGGGGATTCTTTTAGTTGGCTACAAAAATCTCGATAGGCAGCTGTTTTTTCTCCAGTGATTAAACCAATATGAAGAGGAAGAGAAGGAAACGGGAGCTCAGCATTTTTGCGTAATAGTCCTTCGGTTCTTAATTTTTTTAGGATGGCTTCTCTTGTAATAGCGAGTTCCCCTAATGTATAAGCGGGATCAATATCAATCACTTTAGATTGAAATTTCCCATAAGGAATATAAAAGTCAGCTTGAATAAGTAAATTGACTTTAAGTTGTTCTTTGAGTTCAAAAGGGGTAGGGAGAGATGCTAGTTTCTTTTTTAATAAAGAGTAATCAGACTTAAAAATATAAAGAGGCAACGTGGCGACGGGCTTCACATCATCTTTAACAAATTCAGCAAGATTTAGATAAATCATGTTTCCTCGTTCAGTCATTTGGGTGAGAACCCCATGAATCCAAACAGAAGGCACTTGATTTGTGATCAAATTTTTTATTGAAGTAAGGTATTTGCTAACTGGGTATGATTTTATCTCTTCTTGCATAAAGGTAAATTAAATTTCATCGTGAATCAATACAAGTGATTTTAGAGATTATTATCGCATTTTAGACATCTCCACCAAAAAGTAGGCAAAATAAGGACTTGCATTTTACTATTGATTATTTAATACAATCAATAGTTATTATAATTTAGTGAGATCGATCTTTGACGGAGAACATATGAGAATAAAACCACTTTTAACAGCATTTTTTCTGATGATGTTTATGGGATGCGCTTCAAATCAAGCTCTTGTAAACTCATCTATTCAACAAGCAGAGTCCTTAAAAACAACCGCAGGCGAAAGTAAATCTTTGTCTGTTAAAACGACTCTTGCTGATGAAAAATTAGAGGAAGCAAAAAAACAAAATGAAATAGGGAAAACAGAAGAGGCTTTACTCGCTGCAGAAGAAAGCCTTCTACAATATCGTTTAGCCTTAGCTCAAAGTACACATGATGCTTTAAGTAAAGATTATGCCGCTCTCGAAAAAGAGGTTCAATCAGCTGAATCTTATAAAAATCAATTAAAATCTAAATTAGAACAGATGAGGAAGGAAAAATGAAATTAGCAACTCTTTTTTACACGTCTCTTTTAAGTGCTTCCTTTATTTTTGCTTCTAATTCGAATACGGATTCGCTTTCTACAAAACAAGCTGCTTCGTGGTCTGTGAAGGCTTGTCAGGAATCTTTAACTAACTTAAATAAAGAAATTCCAGCTGAAGCTTTAGATGCAAAGATTACTTTAGCTGAAGCTCAAGCAAAAGCATCTCTAGTGGCCGCGCAAGAAATAAAAAATCCAAAAGCTACTTCTGTGGCTGCCTTTCAAAAGACCTGCTCCTTGTATGTGGATTTAATTCAGGTTCAAGCAAAAACACAACTCTTGAGAAACTCTCTTCAATCTCTCTGGGAAAAACGTACTTCTACAATGCAGACCGCTATGGCTACAAAAGATAGTATTGAAAATTTCTATAAAAATAAAACCTCTGCTTTTGCAAATGCTTTAGAAGAAGAAAAAGAACGCTTGGCTTTAACAAGTGAAGAACTTATACAAAAAGCAAAAGCTCGCGAAGATTCTATTAAAGCCGCTGCAGACGAAAGAGAAGCTGCTCTTCAAAAGGCTTTAGACGAAGAACGTCAAAAGGCAGAGGCTCGTCAACAAGAAGCAAAAAATAAATTAAATGAGTTACAATCCAAGCTTATTCAAGTAACTCAAGATGCTCGTGGCATTATTCTATCTATGTCAGATATTTTATTTGACGTGAATAAAGCTTCTTTGAAAGGCGACTTGAAAACTAGCTTAGCTAAGGTTGCTGGAATTTTGTCTGTATATCAAGAACTCAATGTTTCTGTAGAAGGGCATACGGATAATACGGGTTCAGAAGAACACAACTTAAAACTTTCTGAACAACGCGCACAAAATGTACTTGACTTCTTAGTGAATCAAGGGATTGAAGCTTCTCGTTTGACTTCTAAAGGCTACGGAATGACTCTTCCTATTGCAAATAATAAGACTAAAGAAGGACGTCAAAAAAATAGACGTGTGGATTTAGTGATTAAAGATAAGGCTCTGTAAATCTATGGCCAAGATTGTTTCAGCAATGGAAGTGCGTCAGAATTTTGGATCCCTTTTAAATCAGGTTTCTCTTCTTGGAGAAGAAATTGTGATTGAAAGATCTGGGAAATCCATTGCTCGATTAGTCTCTATTTCTGAACCATCTTTATCAAAACTGGATTTCAGAGATATTGCGAAGTTACCAAGTATTAAATAAAAATATTTTACTTATAAAAAAAGACCTGAAGGCATTACCTTCAGGTCTTTTTAATTCCATGAGAATTACATCGCACCACGTTCAAGCTTGATTGTGAAGTTAGTCACATCACAAACTTCGCTTGGGCCCCAATATTGGATAGGGCCTGGATAGGTATAAGATTCTGTCTTAGCCCATTCATCACGACGAGCTGCAAAATACTTAAATGGAGCACCATCTAGTTCAACAAGAGCTTTTTGAATCACAGGTTTATCTGCTCCATGACGACGTTCAATATTCATCATCATGGTTATAGGAATGCCACCAGCAGTCCAGTTCTCTATTCCTTTAGTTAGGTTGCGAACAGAGCTCATGTAACCATTCATTTTATTGAGGGCAAGTACAGATGCTGCATAACCAAGGCTATAGCAGTAATCGGCATCAAAATTGGATGGGGCTGCACAACGTCCTTCGTAGCCAAAGAAGTGGTTGAGAGCAGCAAACTTTCCTTTGAAGTCAGAACGTTTTTTAAGTTCTTTAGCAACCATTTCAATAATTAGTTTTTCAGTTTCGATCAAAGAAACTTGAACGTTACCGTGAGAATCACGATCAAGCATTAATTGAGCTTGAATGCCAGCTGGGAGACTTTTTAACACGTTAGCAGATTCTGTGTTTAACCAACCACAAAGTTTTTCCACTTTGTCTTGAGTGTTTAAACCTTCTACTTCTTTTTCGTGGTGAGCAAGAACTTCAGAAAGTTCAGAAATTAATACGCCTACATCAGGAATAAATTCGAGTAAGCCTTCAGGAATCAAAGCGACACCGAAATTCTTACCTTGGCTAGCACGTTCCGCAACAATGTCAGCCACATATTTTACCACTTCTGAAAGCTTCATTTGTTTTGCTTTTACTTCTTCAGAAATAAGGCAAATATTTGGATGAGTTTGTAGAGCTGCTTCTAAACCAATATGAGAAGCGGAGCGACCCATGAGCTTAATAAAATGCCAATACTTTTGTGCGGAGTTTGCATCACGCATGATATTACCGATGAGTTCGGAATAGGTCTTTACAGCGGTATCAAAACCGAAAGAAGTTTCAATATATTCATTCTTTAAGTCACCATCAATTGTTTTTGGGCAACCGCAAACAACGCAGGATGCGCCTTTTGTTTGGAAGTATTCACCTAAAACAGCAGCGTTAGTATT
>JAAYXQ010000214.1 GCA_012515825.1 Fibrobacter sp. | reverse complement strand
TTCTAATTCGATCGCGTTAAAAGAGCTCCCTGTGAAAACACGATTCTTTGTATGTCGCAAGCGTTCTTGATTTACCTCTTTCACTTTTTGCACTACTTCAAAGAGCCTGGCTCGTCCAGGAATACCATATTTTTTTAAGGTAGGAGATACAGCCAAGCAAATTGTTTTTTCTGTACGACTAGAATCGGCAACGACTAAATTTGTGGTTAAAGGATCGAATTTTCTTTTGACACATTCTACGGAAGCAAAGAATGATTTCAAGTCGATCGCAATAAAAGATGGAGTCCTTTCCATGTATTAAAAATGCATAAATATTTAGACAAAATGTTTTTTATTTTCCAATCTGAATAAACAATTTACAACCAAATGACAATTCAGTATCTAAACCTATTGCCACGCCAAAATATTTATAGAGAATACTTAAATCCGTCTTTGCAACAAAATATTCATCATTCATGTAATCGCCCACTAGTGTACTTGAAGATCGTTTTCTCCCCAATCCAACAAAATAGTCACTTCTAATTAATGATTCATGTAAACCAATTGACCAATTGTCATTTAACATTCTCTCATATCCAAATTCAATGAACTTACCATGGTATTTATATCCTATAAAACCACTATTATCATCATACCATTCTTTTTCGATTTTGCCTTCAATAAACCCTACGCCAATAAAATATCGATTTAATGATTTTGATGGATATTTAAAATTAACCCCAACTCCTAAGCCAGAATAATATTGCTCGTGCTGTCCATTATGTTTTCCAATTTCAAAACTAAAGCGTGGATTAAACATCCAACTATTTCCAATTCCAACCATCAACAGTAAACCAAGAAGAACTTTTTTCATTACGCCCTCAAAACTACAACAAATAATCCATTTTAATGTTTTTCATGCTTTCAAAAATGTTTTGTTTTAGTGAGCTCTTGCTTTGCGTTAATGATTCTATTTCTTTTCGAATTCGCTTTCGATGGCTATTCTTTGCAAATGGGCAAGTGCAAGTAAATTGTGCAAAGTCACTTTCAATTGAATACTCTTTGATTTCATTTTCTTCACAATAGCATAGCGGCCTTATAATAGATACAGGGTATTTATCATAAATGACTTTTGGAGGCATTCCAGAAAACTCTCCCTTATAAACCATATTCATCAATAACGTTTCAATGATGTCGTCTAAATGATGGCCGAGAGCTATTTTGTTAAAATCATTTTTTATTGCAAATTGAATCAACTCTGTTCTACGTTGCGTTGAACACCAATAGCAATTGAGGTCTCGATTTTCTTTTAGTCGTTTTTCTATAGCGACATTTAAAAAATGAAATGGAATCGAAAGTTTTTCACAAAATGGTTTTAAAAAATCTTTTGGCGATGAGTCTGCAAAATCAGCTTGAATATAGATCGCTTCTAATTGATAGTTCGGGTCTGCTTTTCCTAAACGAGAAGCAAGCTCTTGAAGCATGGTTGTAGAGTCTTTTCCTCCACTAACAGCCACCAATACTTTATCGCCTTCTTTGATAAGATCAAAGTCATGCATGGCTTTTGTGATTTTTTTACTGATTCGTTTTTTTATATAAGCCGACATCGACATCATCCTCTATACGGCACTCTAAAAAAAAGAGCTCCCGAAAGAGCCCTATTTAATAGCCTTTAAGGCTTCTCTTTTCAAAGACTCATTCGTCTACAAGACGTAAAGGCATGAGTAAGAAAGAGAAGTTCATCCCTTCGCCTACTGGTTCAATAATGCAAGCACCAACAGGGCTATTCATCTTTAGAAGTACTTCTTCGCTCTTGCACATGGAAAGAATTTCAGAAAGATACTGGCCATTAAAGCCGATACTAAATGAACCTTCTCCTTCATGACTAACAGCTAAGGCTTCGTAAGAATCACCGCCGACATTTGGATCTGCAGCGCTTAAATCTAATGCGTTCCCATCGATCTGCAAACGGATCTGACGTGTACGAGCATTAGCCATAGAAATCACACTTCTAATCTTATTTAAGAATTCCACCGTTTTGGCTTGGACGGTACGTTCAAACTTTTGTGGAATCACGTTTTCATATTTTGGATAAGGGCCTTCGATTAATTTCGAAATAACTTGTACGCCATCACTTGAGAACATGATGTAAGAAGAGGAAATGCTAATCTCGATAGAAGCGTCACTGGAGACAGCTCTAAGCACATGTTGAATTGCCTTAGGAGGAACAATGATCCCTCGTTCTAAAACGACGCCTTCTTGTTCTAATAACGCCTTACCTAAACGATGACCATCGGTGGCAACCATAGATACAAAGCCGTCTTTTGATTCTAGATAAACACCATTCAAAGTTAAACGCGTGGTATCATTAGAGGTAGCAAACAAAGTTTTGTCTGCAAGGAAAGCAAGCTCGCCAGCAGCTAAAACGATGTGTTCTCCATCTTCAATTTCTGGGAATGGAGGGAAATCACTTGCATCAAAACCAGTGATACTTGCTTTACCGCGTTCACTCCAGCGAATGGTGGTTAAGTAATCTTGTACGTCAAAATCGATGGTAGTAATACTTGGGTCCACTAAGTTTTTGATTTGGTCAAATAGCTTACGAGCATTTACTACAACAGCTCCATCTCGTTCCCCTTGAACTTCTACTTTAACTCGAATACCTAGATCAAGATCTGTAGCACTTACTTCCAAAAAATTCCCTTCTAGTCGCAAAGAGAAATTGTTTAGAATCTGCAGAGTGGATTTATTTGGCACCGCACTAATCGCGGACTGCAAAACATCCTGAAGAACCGCTTTTTCTACTTGAAACTTCATTGTTCATTTTCCTTTTAAACAGAATACCTTAAGAATACTTTATCAACGTTGTTCCAACAAAAAAGACGACGGCAATCACTGCAAGCGCAATAATGATACGTTTATCCATTTGCTGACTCTTTTTAGGAACAAAATTCTTGGCGTTTTTTTTGCCACGTCTGCGTTCAGTTCTACTCATAAAAAGATCTCCATTGTTTTATAGC
The DNA here is from genome assembly GCA_012515825.1 of Fibrobacter sp. Classification (GTDB taxonomy): domain Bacteria; phylum Fibrobacterota; class Fibrobacteria; order Fibrobacterales; family Fibrobacteraceae; genus Fibro-01. Next base: position 2,322 of record JAAYXQ010000214.1, on the reverse strand, counting down.
ATAAAAACTACTATTTTAGAAAGGATTAAGGAGAAATACAATGTCAGAAACACCTCTAAATAAGCTAAAAAATGGTGCTCTTAACTGTGCATCTGCTCTACTTCTTCGTGTAGATCTCGCTGCAGAAGAATCTAGATTGAATGACAAATTTAAGATCCTTGGTAAAAAAGTTCAAGAATTTATTAAAAATGATTCTTTAGATACTCTTAAGGATGATCCAAGCATCGTAGAACTCATTGGTGCCATTCACGAAAATGAAGTTAGAATTCAAGAACTAAAAAAACGTTGTTCTAAAGATTGTTCCGGTTCCAGTGAAAAAGATTGATATCCATTTCTTCCCATCGAATACAGAAAAACCGAGATCTTTTCGTATTTCTCTTCTCCGTCCTATATGGTGGGTCATTGGTGCTCTTGTTGCAGCCTTAGGTTTTATTCTTTTTTCTCCTATTCAAATTTTTGATACCATCACCAATGGTCACTTAATTAATTTGTACAGACAGAATCGCCAAATTGAGCAAACCATTGCAGATATTCATCAATCCATTCAAGAGTCAGAAAAGCAGCTGCAAGAAGCCTCTTCACTTAGAGATTCTTCTATTAAACTCAGTGGACTAATCTCTCCCGTCGCCGATATTGAAAAAGATTCCAACGACCGTCCTAGCATTTCTCAAGTTTTCACTACATACAAGAAGTTTCTTGATTCCCTTGAGAAATACCCTGAACAAGGGCCTGCTATTCCTATTAGTCTTCCAGTAAAAATAAAGCCTATTATTACGAATCGTTTTAGCTTTATTCTTGATCCTTTCACTCAACAAGAACTTCCTCATCGAGGCGTTGATTTTGCTGCTGTCGAAGGCGATACCGTCTATGCGACAGGGGCTGGAAAAGTAATTGACGTTCGTCATCATCGTGGTTTTGGGCTTACAGTAAAAATCGAACATACTTCTGAAATTCGTACGTTTTACGCTCATCTAAATAACAGTCTAGTGCGTCAAGGTTCTACCGTCAAAAGAGGAACTCCTATTGCGATTGTAGGGAAATCAGGTAGATCGACTGGACCTAGCCTACATTATGAAATTAGGTTGCAAGGTCAACCTATCAATCCAGAACCTTTATTGATCATGATGTAAAAAATGAAAAATGCTTTTGAACAAAATATCATTGCTATGGTTTGGGATTTCGACAAGACGCTTATATGTAATTACATGCAAGAGCCTTTGTTTCGCAGATACAATATTCAAGCCAATGCTTTTTGGAATGAAATTAATCGTCTCCAGCAATTCTATGCTAAAAGAAACATTAATATCAACCGTGATACGTGCTACTTAAACCATATTTTGACTTATGTAAAATCAGGCCTCTTAAAAGGGTTGTCTAACCGTATTCTTAGAGAATGTGGCAAAGAGCTTGAATTTTTTCCTGGTTTACCAGACTTTTTTTCTGATATTAAAAATCAAGTAGAAGAAGATAGTTTGTTCAAAAAATATGGCATTAAACTTGAACATTACGTTGTAAGTACTGGCTTTGCAGAAACCATACGTGGTAGTGCCATCGCTCCTTATGTAGATGGTATTTTCGGTTGTGAATTTATAGAATCTCCTGCTCGTCCTGGTTATTTGGATGAAGACCCTATTGAACCAGAAAGTGAGATTTCTCAAATCGCAATTGCTCTTGATAATACCTCTAAGACAAGGTACCTTTTTGAAATTAATAAAGGCAGTAATAAATTTTCTCAAGAGATTGATGTAAACTCTTTTATTTCTAAAGAGAATCGTCGAATTCCTTTTGAAAATATGATTTACATTGCCGATGGTCCTTCTGATGTTCCAGCTTTCAGTATTTTAAATAGTTTTGGCGGTTCTACTTTTGCCATATACCCTAAAGGCGATAAAAAGGCGTTTCAGCAAGTGGAGCAACTGCGAAAGGATAAACGCATTCAAACCTTTGGTGAAGCCGATTACACAAATGGTTCCCATTCCTGGATGTGGCTTTCTGAACAAGTGAATTCCATCGCCCAAAAACTGGTTTTGCAAAAAGAAGAGAGTATTCGGAAAAGCTCGTCAGCGCCTCCAGGGCATTTATAAGAAAAAAATAAGCCTCTGCCCCCTAAAAAGAAATTTCTCTTTTAGAGAGTAGACCCTTTATTCTTATATTTACATATCTAAAATTGGATAATTTTATCCAAAGATTTTTTTCTCCCTAGGAGTTTTATGTCTACTAAGTATTCGAAACGTGGTATTTTGATTAGTAAGACACCTTATGAAAAACGTATTGCCATTATGGAAGATGGCGAACTGGCTGAGCTTGTTGTAGAAGGTCTTT
>JAAYXQ010000297.1 GCA_012515825.1 Fibrobacter sp. | reverse complement strand
ATAAATCTGGTCACAAAAAAGTGAGGTCTACCTCACGTGGCTGAATACATGGGGAAGCCTGTTCCTTCTTCCCACCAGCCGAAGGCCAGTCTGGATTGCACGAGTTCTTTTCCCGGAGATAAAAAGAACAGTGCAAAGGAACTTCCGGGAGGAATGATGTACATCCCTTGAAAGTCATGCTTTGTAAGCGTTTGATTGGGTTCAACCCTACGCGTGAATGTATAGATCCCATCGGTAGGGGTTTTCTTTGTAACATTGCTCGCGCTCATGATGTTTACCATTGGTTGAGACGGAGGAGAGATGGCTTGATTTCCTGCTGCAAAATGCCTTGATATCATTGATTCTCTGGGAAGTGTGCTGCTTAACCAACCTTCAGCGGTAAAGGGTTCATCGGAGTAGTAATATCCACAACCTCAATGGGCATATTTCTATTTCTTTCAGTCATAACAATTCTCCTGATCGAATTACCTTACATCATCCATACTATTAATCGGCTCAGCTAAATGATACGTCAATTTCTCCCTAATCATAATTGTGCCACATTCTCATCGTATATTGAAAATGTAAACCAGACTCGAATAATCATGAAGGAGGGAAAATTATGAAAAAGGTACTATTGGTTTTAGCAGCAATTATTGCTTTGTCTCTGCCAGCAGGTGTGTATGCGGTAACATCCAATTCAGAGGCAGCACAAAACGTAAGAAGCTTTTGCGGATTTGGGGTTGATGCATCTAGCTTAACGGAGCAGCAAAAAGCGGATCTTGAAGAATCATTCAATCAGATGCTTGAAGTCAGAAAAGAGTCGATTAATAGAATGATTGCGAATGGGTTGATGACAAAAGAAGAAGGTGCCTTGGCGCTGGAGAGATTGAATGACATGATTGAATATCATAAAGAGAACGGCTATGGATACGGTATGGGAATGATGGGCGGCACAGGAGATGGTCGTGGAATGATGCGAGGCAATGGTTATGGCCGCGGAATGATGGGTGGCTATAAAAATTAAGGAGGTTTTATATAGATGTTTGGAAGAGGATATAATGGGATAAATAGTTGTATTGGGAACTTTGGTTTCATGCACAATGGCCTTGGAATGGTTGTAATGTTTTTAGCGATTCTCCTGATATCTGTTGCCATTATTCTTTTGCTCACCAAGTACAAAAGGAATCGGGCTGAGGATGGCGCTATGGAAGAGCTAAAGCTTAGGTTAGTAAAAGGAGAAATCTCTGAAGACGAGTACATCAACCGGAAAAAACTGATTGAGAGGTAGCAGAGAGCTGGAATTTGCAATGAAAAGGAGGTGGAATGGTGAAGTATCAGATATTAGTTGTTGAAGATCAGGAAGAAATAAGAAACATTGTAGAAAAATATCTATTGAAAGAAGGCTACAATGCCCTGCTGGCAAAGGACGGATTTGAAGCATTAAATCAATTTAATACAAACACCATCCACCTCGTCCTACTTGATATTATGATGCCGGGAATTGACGGATTTGAAGTCTTAGAAGAGATTCGCCGTGTCTCTGAGATTCCCGTCATTATGCTAACAGCGAAACAAGAAGAGATAGACAGAGTCAAAGGTTTCAATATGGGCGTGGATGATTATGTCATCAAGCCCTTCAGCGTAAAAGAACTATTGCTCAGGATTAAGCGATTGCTAAAGAGAGTCTATCATGAGACGGATGAAATCCTTTATCATTATGAAGACTTAAGCTTACACACAGGCAGCATGAAGCTATACCGTGGAGAGGATGAGATTGCCATTACCTCTGCAGAGTATAGCTTGCTGCATGTTATGTTTAGGAATCAAGGGCAAGTGTTGACCCGTGAGCAGCTGATTGAACTTGCTTATGGCCATGAATATGAAGGCTATGATAGAAATATTGATAGCTATATCAAACGGATACGACAAAAGATAGAAATAGATCCCCGTAATCCTAAAATCCTTGTCACCAAGTATGGGGTAGGATATATGTTTGGGGGTGCAAAATCATGACAGTAAAGCGTCAATGGATGTTGGTGCTGATCCTGGCGGTAGTTTTATCGGTGGCTGTTAATTCCGTTGT
>JAAYXQ010000213.1 GCA_012515825.1 Fibrobacter sp. | reverse complement strand
TTGTGCGAAAAACAGAATTGTGGCTACACAAACAAAAAATAAAAGTGGTTAAAATAAAACATGTTTTAATGAATAGCTGGTTTATTTTAATGATATTGAATATCGTCGTAGATCAATTTTTAGAGATGGATGTGTTTAGATCTGTTTTAGGGCTTACTACTTTAGGCCTTTATATAGCCATTCTTTCTAAATACATACAATACGAATCTAAACTTTCTAAAGCGAGTCGTGAAAACGAAATTCGAAAACAAGTGGAAGCTGTTTTAGAACAGCGAGAAAAAGAAGCTCAAGTAAACGAATAGTCTTTTTAATAACTCGCATTTTTTTTGCGTTATTTTACAACTCGTTTTATTTAACGAGTTATTTTTTTTTCAACAATATAGACTCGACGACTCGTATTATATAACAGGCTGTTTTGTATCATCATGTTTTTTGGAAAATCCATTTTAGTCGTCAATAAATTTTTGACGACTAATTTTTTTGACTTCTCGTATATTTAATAACGAAATTTATTTCACTAACTGTTCTGTAGCCTGTGCAACAGACAGTAAAGCCGATTCTTCAAAAGGTTTTCCAATCCATTGTATTCCCACAGGGATACCTTTGCCTGAATTACATGGAAGCGTAATCCCAGGTAAACCTGAAAGATTTAAGCTTACGGTGTAAATGTCAGATAAATACATCGCCATAGGGTCAGAGCTACTTGTGCCGCAGGCGAGAGGTTCGCCAGGCATGGTTGGGCTTGCAATCACATCACAAGATTCAAAAGCCTTTTTAAAGTCGTCTGTAATTAAGCGACGTACTTTTTGAGCTTGCACATAATAAGCATCATAAAAGCCAGAACTTAAAACATAGGAGCCTAAAAGGATACGACGTTGCACTTCTTTACCAAAACCTTCTGAACGAGACTTTGCGTATAGATCAAAAAGCTTACGAGCTTCAGGACTTCTATAACCATAACGGACGCCATCAAAACGGCTCAAATTACTTGAAGCTTCAGCGGTGGCGATGATGTAATAGCTAGACACAGCGTAAGAAATATGAGGAAGAGAAATCTCTTTAAGAACGGCGCCTTCTTTTTCAAGTAAAGCAAGCGTATTTTCAATAGTTGCTTTGCAAGAGGCATCTAAACCTTCAGCAAAATATTCTTTAGGAATTCCAATGACTTTTCCTTGAACGCCTTCGCCTAGTTTTTTTGAAAAGTCTTCGCAAGGGCGAGCACTTGTGGTGTTATCATGAGAATCTTCTCCACAAATCGCAGAGAGAATTGTAGCACAGTCTTTGACGTTTGTTCCAAAAGGGCCAATTTGATCAAGACTAGAAGCATAAGCAATTAAACCATAGCGTGAAACGCGCCCATACGTTGGTTTCATCCCGACAACGCCTGTGCAGGCTGCAGGTTGACGAATAGATCCACCTGTATCAGAACCTAAAGCGGCAGGAACACAGCCCGAGGCAACGGCTACAGCAGAACCACCAGAAGAGCCTCCAGGAACTTTGGACTCATCTAAAGGATTTTTTACAGCACCAAAGAAAGAAGATTCACTAGAAGAACCCATGGCAAATTCGTCCATGTTGGTTTTGCCTACAATAATTGCTCCAGCATCTTCTAAACGTTGCACTGCTGTTGCTGTATAGGGGGCGTTAAAGTTCTCTAGTATTTTAGAGCCCGCAGTGGTAAGTGTGTTTTCAAGACAAAGATTGTCTTTGATCGCTACTGGAATACCATCTAAAGGCCCTTTGGACTTACCATCTGCACGCCTTTTGTCAGCGGCTTCGGCTTGTTCTAAAGCTCGTTTAGATAATACTGAAATAAAAGCATTTAAGGATTTTGTTTTTTCAATTTGAGTAAGAGAGGCTTCAATTAATTTTTTTGAGGAAGTTTCATTACTGAGTAATTTATTTTGTAAGTCTTGAATACTGAACATTAACGTTCTCCGGACCATTTCATAATATAAAGAGAAACAATCATTCCTATAATACTGACGACATTAAGTTTTAAGCCAAATCCAAAGGAGAATTTAACCATATAAAGGTCAATGAAAACAGGATCCACATTATGGCCAATGCCAAAATTAAGATTTAAAGGAGCTACAAAGAAATTTCGCACAATATTATCGTAACCGCCAGCGTTCATTAGCTCACCTAATTCTCCAAATAATAAACCCAAGCTTTCGCCTAGAATTCCTCCGATGAGAAGGCCAAGGATAATGAAGAGTAGTAAACGTGCAAAGCTGCTTTTGCGATTCATATAACACCTTTATTGAATATTTTTCAAATATAATTATAAAAAGCTTATTTTTGGAAGGATTGATTCTGAACAGTGCCTAAAGCGCGAATTATCAATAAAAATGTTCATTTTATTTTACATCAATAGCCTTTTTTTTATCAAAAAGAGGCCTTGGTCACAATTGTATACATATTGTCCAAACGGGGGGAATAAAGCCTTAAAAAAGAGAAATAAGGATTTATATTTAGAGTTAAATGTTTGTGTGGAGTTTTTATGCGTACTTTATTAACAATACTTCTTGCTAGTATTTCCGTGTTTGCTGCCCAGGTGATATTGTCTGGAAATGTGGTTTCTTTAGGTGGTGGTTCTATTCAAAACGCCTCCATTCAATTGAAAAGCGGTTATGCTCTTCTTGCTCATGCTCGTACCCTTTCTGATGCACAAGGTAATTTTGCTTTTGCTGGCATTGATGTGGATCGTATTATCACGAAACCTGGCCTAAAAAGAAGCTTCTCATCGACCCCTAATTTCACTTTTTCATTACCTCATTCTCAAACGGTCAAAATTTTAGCTGTGAATGTGAAAGGAAAAGTGCAATCCGAGCTTTTGTTACAAGCACAAGGCGGAGTTAATTTCTTAAAATCACCTCGTAGTCTCTTAAATGCAGCTCCTATGGGAATCTACATGATTTTTGCTCAATATGGTTCAGAACGTGTTTTCTTAGGTTCTTTGAACTATCAAGGGCAAATCAATTCATCACCCGTAGAACTTGTTTCAGAAGGCTCATCCTCTAAACCTATTTTAGCCCTTACAGATGCACAGCGTGGTCTATTTCTTGTGGTAAAAAAAGCGGGCTTTTTACCAGAATCAGTCGCTCTTACTTCTTTAACTGCTGGTCCAATTGGGAAAGTCATTTTAAAACCAGACCCATTAGAAGCCCGTATTGATTCCGTGATAGCCTCAATGACATTAGATGATAAAATTGGGCAGATGACTCAAGGAAAAGTATCAGCCACTTATTATGAGGGCTTTACGTGGGGTAGTGCTCTTCAAGGAGGAGGAGAATATTCTTCTTCTTATTCTTCAAAGGCTTGGGCTAAAACAATCCCAGTGAGCTACGGAAAAGACAATGTCCATGGCATGGGAGATGTACCTGGAGCCACGATTTTCCCTCATAATATTGGGCTTGGTGCCACAAGAGATTCTGCGTTAGTGCGTCGAATTGGAGAAGCCATTGCAAAAGAAATGTGGGCTGCTGGAATCGATTTGAACTTCTCTCCAGCGATTAGTGTCCCTCGTGATGAGCGTTGGGGGCGTGTGTATGAAGGCTATGGCGAAACTCCTGAATTAGCTGTTATGATGGGTGCTGCTATGGTACGCGGGCTTCAAGGCGATATGTATAATGCAGACCATCGCGTGATGGCCACAGCCAAGCATTTCATTGGTGATGGCGCTACCGATAAAGGCTATGATCGCGGTAATGCCACTATTACCGATAAAGAACTTCGTGAAATTCATTTACCAGGCTACGAGGCCGTGGTAGAACAAGGCGTTTTAAGTGTCATGGCTAGCTTTAATCAAATCAATGGAACACATCAGCATGTGGATTCTTTAAGGCTTACGGGTTGGTTAAAAACAGAACTTGCTTTTGATGGTTACATTATTGCCGACTGGGAAGGCATTGATAATTCAAAAACTCCTGGAAAAGCGGGTGATTATTCTGGTACAAGTACAGTAACGTCTTCTAAAGATGCCATCAAAAAAGCCATCAATGCAGGGATCGATATGGGCATGGTTCCAGATTCCTACTCTTCTTTTAGTAGCACATTAAAAACATTGGTGAATGAAGGAGAGGTTTCACAAAGTCGAATTGATGATGCCGTTCGCCGTATTCTTCGTGCGAAATTCCGCGCTGGTCGTATGGATCAACCGAATGGCCCTGCGGCTTATCGCAATAATCCTTCGTTGATTGGCTCTAGTGCCCATCGTGCGATTGCTCGTGAAGCGGTTAGCAAGAGCTTAGTTCTTTTGAAAAATGAGTCTTCTATTTTACCTCTTTCTAAGACAGGTAAAATTTATGTGACAGGCGAGGCCGCCGATAATATTGATATGCAACTTGGTGGTTGGACTATGGGGTGGCAAGGAGTCGATAGAGATAATGGTAAAAGTTTCTCTGGTGGTACCACTATTTTAAATGGTATGAAACAAGTCGCTCCTTCTGCTACTTTTACTTCTAGTTCTCAAGACGCCGATGTTATTGTTTATGTCGTGGGCGAAAAACCTTATGCCGAATGGCTTGGTGATTATCGAGGCTCCAATTTTGAAGGTCAAATTTACAGGTCTTTTACCTGGGGGGGGCCTGGCGCTACATTTAAGACCGTAGAAGAATTAGGTTACATTTCTAAGATTTCAGAATACAAAACAGCAGGTAAAAAAGTGGTCACTGTATTTATAAGTGGAAGACCATTACCAATATCCACTTTAATTACTGCTAGTGATGCTTTTGTGGCTGCTTGGCTCCCTGGTTCAGAGGGCGCTGGTGTTGCTGATGTCTTATTTGGAGATTATGCTCCAACAGGGAAATTACCTC
>JAAYXQ010000303.1 GCA_012515825.1 Fibrobacter sp. | reverse complement strand
TGAAAATTTTATGAATAGTGATCGAGGAAGGAAGGTCATGTTCTCGGTACTTGGTTTAATTCGAGAATTAAATTTAATGTCTGTAGCAGAAGGTGTTGAAACCAAGGAACAATTGGATTTCTTAAAAAATGCTGGTTGTCATTGGGTTCAAGGCTTTTATTTCTCAAAACCAGTGCCTGTAAGTGAATTCCTAAAAAAATTGGATATAGACACACTAATTAATGTTCTTTAGTTTTAAACGTCGGCCTTTTTAATGTTAAAATATGATCGGCTCGAATTAAAAAATCCTTTGCTTGCTCAATAGCAATGATCGTGTGCCCAGCTTTCTTTAGTACATCTATTAAATCAAGCATAAATAGGATGTCTTTTTCGTGTAATCCTCTAGCGGGTTCATCAAAAATATAAAGGGTTTTTGGCATTTTTGCTTTTGAAAGATTAATGGATAAGCGTAATCTCGCGCGTTCGCCACTCGAAAGATGTGTGGTGGGTTGCCCAAGTTCTAGGTATTCTAAACCTGTTTTTATAAGCGGCTCTAGTTTAGAAGTGATAGGCTCAAAAGATTCAAAAAGAGAATAAGCGCGTTCCACAGAAAGAGAGAGGATTTCTGCAAAAGAGAGCGTTTTAAAACGTACTTCTAGTACGTCTTCTCGAAAGCGTTTCCCTTGGCAAATGGGACAAGTGGTTTCTTGATATCCTAAAGGATCGAGAATGACCCCTTCTCCTTTACACGTTTCACAGCGCCCCCCTGGAACATGAAAACCAAAGCGAGAGGCGTTATAACCTCTAATTTTACTTTCTGGTAGTTTTGCAAATAGTTCTCGAAGTGGAGTGAGTATTTGAATGGCACTTGCGACAGAGCTTCTTCTGTTTCCTTGAAAGTTCCCAGTAGATAAAAATGAAATGGCTTCAATGCCTAGAGATTGAAAATCACCTTGTTCAAATCGAGGGATCAAGTGCTTGAAAAGAAGAGAAGACTTGCCACTTCCTGATTCTCCAGTAATCACGGTAAAGGACTCGACTGGAATTTGATCGCTAATAGGCAGAATATCAAATATCGAAAAACGATCAATTAGAATTCCTCGTTTCGAATTTGGTTTAGGATTTGCTTTTGTATTATAAAGTTTTTTTAGCCATTGGCCTGTAGGTGAAAGAGGGTTGTTTAGCACTTCATCGCGAGAACCCTGGAATAAAATCTCTCCTCCACGAGAACCAGCGAGAGGCCCCATTTCTATGATACGGTCTGCTTTAGATATGATCTCTGGATGGTGTTCGATAAGAATTAACGTATTCCCTTGGTTTTTAATTTCTAACAAAATAGACCATAATTTTTCTACATCATTAGAATGTAAACCGCTAGCAGGTTCATCAAGGCAAATCAGCATCCCGTTCAGGTAACCAGTCGCTATTGAAGAAAGCCGTAACCGTTGTAACTCTCCACTTGATAAAGAAGAACCTTCTCTACCGCAAGAAAGATAACCTAAGCCTAAGCGATTGATTGCGTTTATTTTTTGATATAAGGTTTCTGCAGTGAGTATGAGATATTCTGGAAGAATGCCTTCAAATAAAGCTGGTAACAGAGTTTGTAACTTTTCAAAAGAGGTTTCTAAAATTTCTTTCCAAGAGTGAGATTTTAGTGTGGAGGTCATTAACGTTTTAGAACTGCTTTCTTCTTTATAAGGAGAAAAAAGCGACGCTTCAAGAGGTGGGCAAGTCGTTCCGTGTTCACTGCATCTTGGAATGGAACTATAAAAAGTATGAGTTCCACCAGATTCAAGTTCTAAAAAAGAATGAGTAAATCTAAAGCAGGCATCTACGGCTTCTGCAATTCGCGTACGACTATTTTCTCGAACAATTACTCGATCGATAATTAGTTGAAATGTTTTAGGAATTATTTTTTTTTGTTCAGAAGATAAATCGCTGAGTGAAACAGGCGCGCCGTCGGCCATGGCTTTTGGATATCCTTGAGATAGAAAAACGGCGGCTAAAGAATCAAGAGTTTTTTCTTGTGTTTCAATAGGAGCTAAAAATTGAAGTCTTGAAGAAATGGGGAGTGCTGCAATTTGAGAAACGATTTCTTCACGAGAGGAAGATGCCATCGGCTTTTTACAAATGGGGCAAATCGGTTGAGCTGCATAAGACCAAAGACGGTGAAGAGAGTCATCTAGGTTTGCAATGGTATAGGCAAAAGATTTTGGCGGTGCTTCACCGCGAGATGCTCCAATCGCAATACTTGGGGAAAGCCCTGAAGCACTATCCAGAGGAATAAACGTTTTTCCACCTAAAACGCGCAGAGCAAAAGGGCTGAGTGTTTCAAGATAGCGTCTCCGACTTTCTCCATGTAGAGTGTCAAGAACTAACGTTGATTTACCGCAACCAGAAGGGCCGCAAACGACATTGATCGCATTGATCTGAAAATCAGCGTCAATGGATTTTAAGTTATGTAATCTCGCTCCGCGAAGCGAAATCATTCCGTCCATCTGAATGTAAGTTCTCCATAGAGTGAATTAAAATCATTGTTATCCAGTTTATTATTGTCTACGTGTAAAAATAAACGATAGCCACCACCAATAGAAACATTGAGGACGCGTGTTAATTGATAGTTAAATGAAAGCCCTGCTTCACCCATAAAGAAACCATCTTCTGCACTTGAATGCTCCACATTTTGTTCCATGATGTTGATTAAACCACCACCGACAGAAAAAGGAATAGATAGAGAAAATAGATTCATCTCAAGTAAGCGAAATTCAGCAAAGGCTCCAAGAACATTATAATCAATGTATTGAGATGTTGCTTTTTTATAAGGGTTTTTAACATCGCTTACGATGGTGGAAACAAACAAGCCTGTTTGTATTCGAGGATGCACTCGAACACCGCCTTTGATACTCATCCAGAGAGTGCCATCTCTTGCAATCATGGAATTGCCGCCACTTAAACCTATAAATGCTTTTAGGGATTCAGAAGGAGAATCCTTTTCTGTGGCTTGCGTTTGAAAACATAAACCACATATAAGAAAAAAGAATATTATACGATTGATCATTGGTTTACCGATGTTCCTATCCAGTTCCATGTTTTATGACTTGATTCAGGCCAAGTACAAATAGTCCAAACCAAGCTGTTTGCAAATAATATAATAGACCATACACCAAAAACAAATAGCAAAATCAATGGAATAAAACCTAAAGATCCATAAAAGAGCGACATTCTAACAATCATCGTGGATTGAACTAAAACGAGAATCAAACTATAGATATAAATAGCAATCCAGGAGCAAATAGAGGCAAAGATGGATGTTAATAGCAACTTTTTCCTTGGAATTTTTGTGGGGCGAGAGGGTAAAGCATAGAGCATCAGAAAAATAACGAGAACGACTCCAAAATTGAGTGCGATCCACCAAAAAGCGTTAATTAGAATACCTAAATCATTTTCGGTAAAGTGAAGACCCTCTATGACAATCAGAGAAAGAGTGTTTTGAATTTGAGAAACGACACCTGCAAAAATTCCAATAAATCCCCCAAAAACAAGAAGTATTGGACTGTAGACTAAAATTTGATGAAGAATTTTCCTTGATGTTTTATTTTCCCAAATCACATTGAAATTAGACTCAAGGCTCCCCATTGTCAGTAAAAAAGTGATAAAAAGAGCTGCTGAACCGACAAATCCTAGCTTTGCTAAAGGAATATGCTCTGCATTGGCAAGTAGAGGCATTAATTCTTCCATTGGAACGTTCCAGGAGAAAAGCTTATTAAAATACGGTAGGTAATCAGTAAAAAAATTCCCAAGACCAATTGCAAGGGCTATGGCGGTTAACAAAATTAAAAGAGGAATGGCTGCTAAAAAAGTATTGTACGTCATAGCAGCGGCACGCATCATACCATGATAGTAAAGAAAGGACTTCGTCGAGATAATAATGATTCTTACAAATGCAGGGCATCTCGCTGCGTAATAATCCACATTTTCTTCAAAACTTTTTTTAGGAAAAAAAGATTTCATCGATTAAAATTAATCATTTTCCTCTAAAAAAAAGAAAAAGAATGTAAATCATGTTGTTTTAAATATAGGGTTAAAGTTCCTTTAGTAGGGAAAAGGCTTTATCATTTGTAAAAAGTCGTTTTCTGGGCAAGGATAATAAAAAGAGAACAAGAATTTTATCTTGGTTTTTACGCGAAAAAAGCTGTTTAATGCAAAATGAAGGGTTTTAATAAGGTATTCCTGTTGAGAACTAGATAAATCTTTAGATGCATTTATTCAATTCAAAAAAAGTTGTAAATATTTTATTACAAGTGACTTTGATGTGCTCATAAAATTTAAAATGCCTTTTTTTTGATAAAATATGAAAGTGTAGACATTAATAATGATTTGTATTTGTTTAAAACGTTATTTCGTTTCTAAAACACATAAAAAGTGTAGACTTTCAATTTATAATTATTTAGATTTTTTAAAAGTGTTGGATTCTTTTCAAAGGGTTGGTATGGGAAATATCAGATTATATCAATGGGTTCTAGTAGCATTTATGCTATTAGGTTTTTCTTCTTCTTTTGCAGCGACTCGTCAAATGGAATATTTAGACCGAGGTGTTGTTGCTGTGAAAGTATCTAATGGCGTTTATTTAAGTTGGCGCTTGCTCGCGTCTGATGCACCAAACACAGAGTTTAAAATTTATCGAAGCGGCACATTAATTAAAACTGTTGCTGGCAATGAAGGCACTAATTTTGTCGATGTCTCTGGTGCAGCATCTTCAAAATATGCAGTCAGTGCTGTTGTGAATGGTTCTGAATCTGCTAAATCTAAAGAAGTTGATGTTTGGGCTGATCAGTATAAGACTTTAACATTAGATCGTCCTAAGCAGTTGACCATGCCAGATGGCAGCACCTGTACTTATGCCCCAGGAGACATGAGTGTGGGGGATTTAGATGGTGATGGGCAGTATGAATTGATTGTCAAGTGGGATCCAAGTAACGCAAAAGATAATTCACAATCAGGTTATACGGGAAACGTTTATATCGATGGTTATAAATTAGACGGTACTAAATTATGGCGTATTGATTTAGGGCGAAATATTCGTGCTGGTGCCCATTATACTCAGTTTATGGTTTATGATCTCAATGGAGATGGCTTTGCTGAGGTGGCGATGAAAACAAGTGATGGGACAGTCGATGGTCTTGGAAAAGTGATAGGCACAGCTTCTGCAGATTACCGTACGGGAACGGGTACCATCATGAGTGGAAAAGAATTCTTAACTGTATTTGATGGCCGAAATGGTGCTGCTGTTACCACCATTGATTATCTCCCTGGTCGTAGCGTGACTACAAGTTGGGGTGATACTTATGGGAATCGTTCAGAAAGAATGCTTGCAGCGATTGCCTATTTAGATGGTGTTCACCCTAGTTTGGTTATGGTTAGAGGATATTACACTAATTCTTATTTAGTGGCTTATG
>JAAYXQ010000212.1 GCA_012515825.1 Fibrobacter sp. | reverse complement strand
TTGTGTTTGTTGATGTCTAATTCCCAGAATCCATAACCCTAATCGAAATAGTCTTGATGTGAATACGCTTTCATTGTCTGTGCGAATCGCCTTGGGTTTTCCGTACGATTCGATTGCTGTAATCAATCGACATCCAGCTTTTGGCATGTGTGCTTTAATGCGAATAATTTCACGCTTGACCCAGTTTGGTTTAGGTTTGCGATGCCCTTGAGTTGCAATTTGTTTTTTCTTGAATCGAAAGTAATAAAATAAGCAATATTGGATAAAGTCGGGGTGACCTATGTGTGTACTTTTGACTGAACGTACTCTATGAACCATTGAGGAACTATTTCAGAGTTGAATATCATTTCACCATCTTTCATTTCCATAAACATTTGATGCGGGTTCTGATCTTCTGAATTATCGAAGAGAAAGGCCCTATCTGTAGCGAGCAATGCGTCGTATAAGCATTCCATCGTTCTATTGTAACGATCGATTATTTTATCTGCTGGTACACTGTGTCCACCGAGAGACGCTCGACTCAGTACTCTTTCTAGGTTAATTTTCGAATCCTGTGTTGAAATAAAATACAAATAGATTTTGTATCCAGCGTCCTTTGCTTTTCGCATGAAATCTACTTTTGAAGGATGCGAGAAGACTGATTCGAAAGAGAAAGATGAACCAGACTCGAGCATTTTCTGTCGTATGAATTCAGCAAGGGCTGCAGAAAGATAGGTGAGATTCTCTGCCGTTCGGCATAGAATGGTCTTGCCCGATACAGAAATTAAATCTGCAAATGATTCTTTTGTTTTTTGTTGAAAGGGCGATTCTGAAAGATAATTTTTAAGAATTTGTTCATCAAATTGTATTGGATAGCTTTCAAGGTTTAACCCTATTGGAAGCTCTTCGGTGATTTTATCAGCATTAATGTGATAATAAATTTTGAAATATCGTTTGCTGGTTAAATAATCATAAAGGGTTGTTTTTCCAGATCCATTCGGACCTGCGAAAATACGTAGTCTTCGCGTTCCGCTTTCATTCATTTAAGTCGAATGCTCCGTGTAGAAATGCGAACATTGGGTTTTACATTTCCCAGAATTTCCTCTGTTCCGTCGGGATGCCTTTTGATGATTTTATCATTTTCAGTATATGTAATAGGAATACCGCGCTTTATGGCTTCTGCAATAGCTAGACGCCCAGCTGCCGAAAAAATGCTTTGGCGTGCTTCTATTTTTCCTATGTCCGTGAGGACGTTGTCTTCATTATAAATCATCTCTCATAATATATTAAATTATCTTCCTTAAAGTTGCCCCCTCCGACTTCATGATTGAAAATTAGTTGTTTTAGGCGTTATCTTTGTTGCGATATTCGCTTAAAAAGTTGTTTATCGTTAGGAAAAGTTGGGAAAGTAGCGATGCTTTTCTACTAAAAACTTATATTGTCTTTATGCTTAACCAAGAGGAATATTTTAGCAGTAGCGTGAGGGATGGTGACCCGTATGGGCGGAGACTCGCGCGATGTTAATGGCTTTGTTTATTAATGAGCGAGGCTCCGTTTTTGGAGGTAACTTGTTACCCCAAAAATACAGCCCGACCCAGCGTAGTCTCGATGCGTACGGTATGCGTTTCGCTGGGGCACGCCATGGTCATATATTCCCTATAATAGAACTATTTATGGAAAGCCTACAGAAGAAGTGTTGAATAGTTATGGTGTTACAATTAATACAACTTTACTTGATTATATTTTAAATAACATGAAAAATATTCGTGATAAGAATGTGGGTGCGACTATTGCTTATGATGCAAGTGGTAATGCGACTGTAGTCAAGATGGCTAGCTACGATCGTCTTGGTCGAAAAGAAAAGCAATGGGTTGTTTTTATGACTCAAGGGATGCCTGCCATTCAGCTTTCATACGAGTACAACCAATCAGACGAGC
>JAAYXQ010000211.1 GCA_012515825.1 Fibrobacter sp. | reverse complement strand
GAATTTAAGCACTCATTCTCTACTATTATGACATTCAAAACTCGTCTATGGGCATTTGTGAATTTCAAAGGAGTAGATGAAATTGATGGTCGTTGGGAAAACGCACTTTTAATTTCTTTAACACCATATCTTGAATTCTCTTTAGGAATAGACGTTGCCTACGATAAAGATTTCAGTGAAGACAGTCAATACCGTGATATTATGAATCTTGGTTTAACTTGGCGTTGGTTCTAATTTAATTCCCTAATCGCTTCAACCCAGGCTTGTTTTTCAGCTTTTAGCTTATCTAAAACAGAGTCTGTTGGAGCGCTATCATCTCTTGTCTTTTTTAAGGACAAGTATTGATCTAGAAGCTCTTTAGCTTTAGGATAAAAAGGTTCGAGTTCGCTTAAAGCGGACTCGATTTTTTTATCAGAGTATAATCGAAGAACTCCTTCTAAAGACCATTCAATGAAATCATCCATCTCTCCTTTCTCTTTTGCCTCTTTAGCCAAAGAAAATTCAAAAGGAGTGATGGAGTCAATCCACTCGGTTTGCCTTTCGTAGAGAAGATTATCTAAAGCCATAGCTTCTTTTTCTTTTGAAAGTTGCATTTGTTCTTGAATTAATTGACGATAAGAATTGATATCTGTGGCAAGTCCGTTCTCTTTTGCAAAACTTTCGATATTTTGGAGATTCCTTTCAGAAGGTAATTCCAATAATCTTTCTTTTAGAACAGCAAGTTGAACAGCTGGTTCTAGTTGTTTGAATTCAGCTGCATCTAAACGACCTGCACGCCATCGTAATAAAATGGATCGTCCGATAATAAAAAAGACCAAAGCTGTAAAAACGACTGTCAAGCTCATAATATTACATATGGGCGATAATATTTTCGCCAAAAGCCATACAGCCGATTTCAGTGGCGTTTTCCATTAATCTTGCAAAATCATAGGTGACTTTTTTAGAACTAATGGCTCCTGATAATCCTTTATTCACTAGATCAGCAGCTTCGTTCCATCCCATGTGTCTAAGCATCATTTCTCCAGAAAGTACAACGGAACCTGGATTCACTTTATCTAAGTTAGTGTATTTTGGGGCTGTGCCATGAGTGGCTTCAAAAATAGCATGGCCGCTAACATAATTAATATTTCCACCTGGAGCAATGCCAATACCACCGACCTGAGCAGCCAGAGCGTCTGACAAGTAATCTCCATTGAGATTTAATGTGGCAATCACATCAAAATCTTCAGCGCGGGTGAGGACTTGTTGTAAGGCGATGTCAGCAATACAATCTTTAATTACAATACCTGCACCTGGGCGACCTTCTGGAATTTTACACCATGGGCCTTTTTCAATTAACTCAGCACCAAATTCTTTTTTGGCCACTTCGTAGCCCCAATCGCGGAAAGCACCTTCTGTAAACTTCATGATATTGCCTTTATGGACAATAGTCACGCTTTTACGATTGTTTTTGATGGCATATTCAATGGCGCTTCGTACTAAACGCTGAGTTCCTGTCTTTGAAACGGTTTTAATGCCCACACCAACAAGTTCATCGGCTTCTTCATTGAGATGAGCCATTTCATTCCATTGTTCAACAGCTTCTTTAGACCCAAAACGGACTTTTTTGGCTGCTGCAGGGAAGTCTTTTTTCAAAAAGTTAAGGCATTGCTTTGCTTCGTTTGAGCCAGCCACCCATTCGATACCAGCGTAAATATCTTCGGTATTTTCACGGAAAATGACCATATTGACCTTTTCAGGGTGTTTTACAGGAGATGGAGTTCCTTCGTAATATTGAACAGGGCGTAAACAAACATAAAGATCCAAATCTTGACGCAAAGCAACGTTTAGGCTTCGAATGCCTCCTCCAATTGGCGTGGTGAGAGGGCCTTTAATGCCGACTAAATATTCACGAAAGGCGTCTACCGTTTCTTTAGGAAGCCAAGTGTTTTCGCCATAAACAGTATTCGCCTTTTCTCCAGCAAAGACTTCCATCCAAGCAATCTTTTTTTTGCCTTGATAGGCCTTTTCTACAGCGGCATCAAGCACTTTAACTGCGG
>JAAYXQ010000210.1 GCA_012515825.1 Fibrobacter sp. | reverse complement strand
TTCGAATCTCATTAAAACGTTTAGGTGGAGGCAAGGCCGTGAGTATCGTTACTGGTCTTGCCTTAGAAACAGATGATCTTAAAGAATTATGCCGCTTACTCAAGCAGAAATGTGGCGTTGGTGGAACAGTAAAAGATTTCACTATCGAGATTCAAGGCGATAAACGCACTATAATTCAGACGGAGTTAGAAAAGAAAGGATTTCGTGTGAAGCTTGCTGGAGGATAAAAAAAATCCCGATTTACATCGGGATTTTTTCGCTGCCTCACCTGGACTCGAACCAGGGACAATTCGGTTAACAGCCGAACGCTCTACCAACTGAGCTATGAGGCATCAATTATGGTGTAAATATACATCCGCTTTTATAAAATGTAAAGACGAATCTATTCAAAAAAAGACTCGATTAAGGGGTATTTCTGTCGCTTTAAAGGCGTGTGTTACAAAACGATAATGCACCGAAATATCATTTTATCCGTTCTCTTCTAATCATTCATTTTAAAGAAGATATTTGGGCTTTCGATTTATGGGTTTTAAGGAAAAAGTTTTTCGCTTAAGTACTTATAAAGAACGTGGCACGAATGCCGCGCGAAAATGGCGACAAAGTTAGCTGAAGAATAAAAAAAAATCCCGATGTAAATCGGGATTTTTTCGCTGCCTCACCTGGACTCGAACCAGGGACAATTCGGTTAACAGCCGAACGCTCTACCAACTGAGCTATGAGGCATCAATTGTTGTGGACAAATATAGTAAGCTATAAATCACTGTCAAGGATTTTATTGATTTTTTTGTATTAAATCCTCTTTTTCTCGATCTTTTGCTTTTTCTCTAGCCGTTTTTCCAATAATATTCATGTTTTTAAAGGGAAATAATTTAACTCGTTCCCCTTTTTCATTGTATAAGGCGACGCCTTCTTTTTGGATTGCTTTAGACAAAAGATTCACTTTTTCGATCAACTCGTTAATTTTTTCAATTTTTTCAGTTGAATTTAAAAGATTATGGATTGAAGGATTGTTTTCTAGGCTCAAAATAAAATCATTAGCCTCCGAAGATGTTTTTGAAATGGAGGCAAGTGCTTTATTTGCTTCTTCAATTTTTGAGGAAGTGACTTCTTCGATGGTGTCTATGATGCCCTGGGCCTTGTCTGCTGTCTCTATGATTTGCTTAGAGGCATCTGTGGTTTGAACAAGAAGGTGTTTAACTTGAGAATCGACTTGCTTACTTATTTTTTCAAGAGAAGCAATGAGGGAATCCATCTGATTCATTTTTGTGGTAAACATCTCAGGCACAGACTGTGTGACCGAGTCGCCGTGGATGAGCAGAAGAGCGATGTCTCGGATAATTTCCATTTGCGTCTGAAGATTTTCTATTAACCTTAAAGCTTCAGCGATGCCTGGTTGAAATTCGCCTTCAAAGACATAGTCTTTAGGGACTACTTCGCCTGTTTTAGACCTGATAATTTCAATACGGCGTTGACCCATCAGAGCGTAATTGGAGTTGATAATACGAGTGCCTTCGCGAAGAACAATAGGCTCGTCAAATTTTAACTGAAGTCTTGCTTTGTTTCCAAGCCATTTGATAGACCCAATTTGACCCACTTTATAGCCATCGATAGTCACAGCGTCTTGAGGCTGGATAGAGCCTAATTCAAGAAAGTCGACCTCTATTTCAATGGTTTTGCTTTCGTGAGCCTGATACATCCCAAGAGTCACTATGCCAAATATTAAAATAAGGCAGATGATAGAGACGTAGCCAATCGTTTTGTCGGAAATCTTCATGAAAGATTAATATAACAAATGTCAAGCGGGAATAGATTGCTTATGGTAAAAACAGAGCGTCTACAGACTGTCATTACATGTAGAAAATAACTATATTTTCAAGCATAGAAATTCATCAAAGGATTATTTATGGCAAAAGCTTCCAAAAAAACAGCTAAAAATGAAACAAAAAAAGTGGTTCTCGCTTATAGTGGCGGGTTAGATACTTCCGTTATTATTCCTTGGCTTAAAGAAAATTACGATTGTGAAGTGATTGCTTTTGCAGCCGATTTAGGGCAAGGCGATTGTGATGCAGAAGCTTTAAAGAAAAAAGCCATTGCTACAGGCGCTTCAAAGTGCTACGTCCTTGATCTACGCAAAGAATTTTTAGAAGATTACGTTTGGCCTACCGTTCGTGCTGGCGCAAAATATGAATTGACCTATTTATTAGGTACTTCTTTTGCTCGTCCTTTGATTGCAAAATACCAAGTTAAAATTGCAGAAGCCGAAGGTGCTTACGCTGTATCTCATGGTGCTACAGGTAAAGGTAACGACCAAGTTCGTTTCGAATTAACTTATGCCGCATTAAATCCTTCATTAGAGATTATTGCTCCATGGAAAGACCCAAAGTGGAATATCCATAGCCGTGAAGATGCGATTGATTATGCTGTGGCTCGTAAGATTCCATTAAATGGCATTAGCAAAAAGAAAATCTATTCTGAAGATGGTAACCTTTGGCATCTTTCTCACGAAGGTGGCATTTTAGAAGAACCAGACAAAGAACATAAATATGATATGCTTAAGCTTTCCAAGACTTTTGAAAAAGCTCCAGCAAAACCTGGTTATGTGACTATTGGCTTTGAAAAAGGGACTCCTGTTTCTATTGACGGCAAAAAGATGGATGCCGTATCTTTACTCACTTATTTGAATAAGATTGGTGGCGAACACGCTTGTGGTCTTTTAGATATCGTTGAAAACCGTTTAGTTGGCTTAAAGAGTCGTGGCGTATACGAAACTCCAGGTGGTTCACTTTTATACAAAGCACATGAATGCTTAGAACAATTAGTTTTAGACAAAGAGACTTTATTTGAAAAACAAAAACTCTCTATGGTTTATGCTAACCTTGTTTACAATGGTCAATGGTTTACTCCTCTACGTCAAGCTTTAGATGCGTTCATGGACGAAACTCAGAAAGTAGTTACAGGTGAAGTTACTCTTAAACTTTATAAAGGCAACATTATTCCAGCTGGAATGAAGAGCCCTTATAGCCTTTATGACATGGATCTTGGTGGCTTCTCTGATGTAGAAATGTACGACCAAAAAGATGCCACTGGCTTTATTCGCTGCTTAGGCTTACCAATGAAAACGAGAGCGTTATTGCTTGGCAAAAAGACAAACGTAGACTTTGGAAAAGTCCAAAAGTTTTAGTCGTTAGTTTATAAACGAAAAAAGCTCCCGTAAAAACGGGGGCTTTTTTTTATAAAAAAATTAAATAATGCAAATAGACTTACACTTGTTAGTATCCGTGGTCTATAATTGCAGAAGCAAGCACAATATCATTATTATATAAAGTAACGATTTGACCTGGAGTAATTGATAATTGGGGAGTATCAAAAACAACATGAAGTTTATTTTCTGGTTCAATACTAAATGTCGCGGGGACGGCTTTATGCCCGTGACGAATTTTGACAGTCGCTTGCCCTTCTGTAACGTGGTCTTCTAGAGCTAAGCGATTCAAATCGGTGCCAATTAAATGCTTGGAAAAAAGCTCATCATGAGTGCCTAAAACCACTTCGTTTTTTACTGGGTCTAAACGAGTGACAAAGAGAGGCTCTTTAAGACCACCAATACCTAAGCCTTTTCTTTGGCCAATCGTGTAGTAGATAATTCCTTGATGCGTACCTAAAACATGGCCTTCCTTATCTACAAAAGATCCTGGTTGAATTTCTTCTGGATTGAAGAGTAAAGAGTAATCTCCACATTGGATAAAGTCTTGGCTTTCACTTTTATGATAGAGGTCTTCAAAGCCATTTTCTAAAGCAAATTTTTTGATATCTTCTTTTTTCCAATTGCCTAAAGGGAAGAGTACTTTTTTCAGCTGTTCTTTTTTTAAGCGAGAGAGAAAATAAGTTTGATCTTTTGTTTGGTCCACGGCTGTTCTTAAGTGGTGCCCTTCTTCGGAGAACCTTGCATAATGGCCTGTAGCAAAGTAATCGAAATCGATTCCCATCTCTTTGGCGCTACTTAATAAAAAGCCAAATTTCATGAGTTGGTTGCATTTCACACAAGGATTTGGTGTTCGACCAGCTTTGTATTCTTCTCGAAAATATTCGATGACTGATTGCCGATACTGTTTTGCAAGAGGAATGATTGCATGAGAAATCCCAAGCTTTTCTGCCGTCTTTTGTGTGACGGCGAGCGTTTTCGATTCTTCTGGCCCAAAACAACCTTTACTTCCGTTTAAGGGAATATTAAAAGAAGGGTCCCAAAGACTCATCGTAATCCCTACCACTTCATGACCTTGTTGCTTTAGAAGCAAGGCCACCATGGAAGAATCTACACCACCGCTAAAACCGACTGCTATTTTCATAAAAGCAATAATAGTTTTTTTTACAGATTCTAGAAAAATACTACTTTTCTAGGTATGGATATTTCTCATTGGCGTAAAGATATAGACGAACTGGAAGATCAAATTATAGCCCTTTTAAATAAGAGAGCTTCTTATGCTGTTGAAATAGGGAAGATTAAGCAAGAACATGGCATTCCTGTGTTAGATGCAACACGAGAAAAAGAAATTCTCGATCGAGTCGCTCTTAAAACAAATGGGCCGCTTTCTCCAGATTCTATTCGGGCAATTTTTAAAACGATTATGGAAGAAACAAGAAAAGTAGAGGATTAAATGCAAATTCGCCGCCTTACTTTTGTAGGTTTTGGGCTTTTGGGAGCCTCTGTTGCCGCTGCGATTAAACAGGCACAAAAGAAGATCAAATTACGTGCGGTGAGCTCTCCGTCTACGCTCAAGCGTGCTAAAGAACTTGGTCTTGCCGATGAGTTTTATGATTATGAAGACGTTGATTCTTGGGTCGAAGGTTCTGATGTGATATTACTTTGCGGCCCTATTCTTCATATTCTATCAACGATTAAAGCGTTATCGAAAACAAAACCATCTCACCCAGTACTTGTAAGCGATATAGGCAGTACAAAGGAGAAAATCTGCGAGGCTGGTTTCCAGTTGCCTTCTCCTTTTTCTTTTGTCGGTGGTCATCCGATGGCAGGCTCTGAAAAAAGATCTTTAGAGTATAATGACCCTTCGATTTTTGAAAATGCTTATTGGTTTTTGTGCCCTCCTGTGAATATGCCAGAATCTACTTATTTGCCTTTATCTGAATTAGTCTCTTTTTTAGGAGGGCAACCAGTTCTATTTACTCCAAAAGAACATGATTCTACTATGGCTTGGCTAAGTCACATGCCTCAGATGATTAGTTCTACACTTGCAGGGAATATTCCGTCGCGCATTTTAGAAAAAGAACACCAACATTTTGCTGGTCGAGGTTTTCGTGATATGACGCGTATCGCTGGTTCTGCTTGGAATATGTGGCATGATATTTTGTTTACCAATAAAGATGCCATAGAACAAGCACTGGATGAATTTTCTAAAGGGCTTAAACAAACTCAAACAGCAATACAAGCGCTTTTTGAGAATGAAGAAAAAGTGCACGAAGTATTTGTTGCAGGGAACTCTGGCCGCGCTTCTCTTTTTGCTCCTGGCCGAAACGCCGCCGATCATTTTTATGAAATTACAGTCCAGTTAAAAGATAAGCCTGGAGCCATTTTAAGCGTAATGCAGCCACTTGCAGAAGAAGGTATTAATATTCGTGATATTGAGCTTATGAAAGTCCGTGAAAATATTGCTGGGACTTTACTTTTGGCTTTTAAAACAGAAGCGGAAGCAGCGAAAGCGATGAAAGTACTCCGCTATTTAGAATATGAAGTGAAGGAACGTTGATGGCTGAATTTGTTGTAAATCCAGATAGTGAAATGATGGAACAAGCTCTTGTTCTTTCTCTTTTAGTGAAAGGGAGAACCGTCTTAGAAGATTTTCAATGGACACCTAGAGGGCTTGCTTTTGCGGAATGCTTACGTGAATTTGGCTTGTCTTATGAATTAAAAGGGCACCAATTAGTGTTAGAGGGCATGGGTTTTCAATATAAAGCTCCTATGCTACTCCCTTATCATTTCGAAACGCATGCGCTTATCCTTTTATGGACTTTAGCTTCAAAAGATACAGAGACTATTTATACCTTTGCTTTTGAAGAAGGAAATTCTCTCGCCTCTGAAAAAACAAAAGCATTATTGCTTGAGTATTTTTTAGTGGTCTTTGAAAAAGAATCTTCGGATTCGATTCAATTTCGATTTATAGAAGGGGCCCCTAAATACAAGAAGAACTCTCAAGGAGATCTTCCTTACTTGATGCGCAACCGCTTGCTTTTATCGGCCTTGATTCAAGGCGAAGATCTCTCTTTTGAAGAACGTTCTGCGTTACGAGACCAGTGGACTCGTATGATGGTCTATTTTGGGGCTAATCTAAAATATGAATCGAAAGGCATGGAAAACATGGATGAACTTTCACGTCGTATTGCAAAAGCAAGAGGCGTGAAACTCGAACGGACTTGGTCTACTACATTTTCTCCGACGAAAATTTTAACGGCTCGTGAGTATTTTGTTCCTGGAGATGTCACGGAACTAGTGGCTCTTTGTTTAGTCGTGAC
Organism: Fibrobacter sp.; assembly: GCA_012515825.1. Taxonomy (GTDB): domain Bacteria; phylum Fibrobacterota; class Fibrobacteria; order Fibrobacterales; family Fibrobacteraceae; genus Fibro-01. The sequence goes on along the minus strand of JAAYXQ010000210.1, from coordinate 5,978 downwards.
TCTTGCGAAAATTCCAAAAGACGAAAGTATTATTATTAAGAATGCTTGTATTAATACTGGCAGGGCAGGGGCATTAACGGCTCTCAAACGTATGGGCGCTTTAGTCGAAACCACAAGTAAGCGCGAACGCTATGGCGATGCTTTTGGAGATGTCGAAGTAAAACCACTTGCTGGTAAACGTTTACAAGGGCGCCGCTTTTCAGAAGATTTAATGGCATCTTGTATGGATGAATACCCTTTACTTGCTTTGGCTGCCTGTTATGCAGAAGGGGAGACGATTCTTCGAATTCCTCCAGAGTACAAAGCTTCTAGCAGAGAAAATCTAGAATGGTTGGCCATGAACTTGCGAAAAACAGGAGTCGAAGTCGGAGTCTATGACGATGGTCTTGTTATTCGAGGCAAAGAAGAATTGGATGGCGGTGAATTTGACGCTGCTAATAATCCTTTAACTGCATTAACGTTATTTATTGTTTCGCTTTTAGGTCGAGGTAATTCATCGATCATAGGCTCAGAAATTATGGAGTCTACTTTTCCTCAGATTTCTGAGAAAATAAAATCAATTGTTCAAAAAGGGAATCATGAATCACAATAGAATTGGCATCGTAGGCTGGAAAGATAAAAGTGCTGATTTAGCACTTGCTCTTGAGATGATTGCCGAGTGGTCAAAAGCTCACAAAGAAGTCTCTTTTTGTGCATTAGAATCCTTAAAAGGAGTCTCTCCAAAAAACATTGAGATTGTCACAGAAGACGCGTTACGAAAATGTGATTTGCTTTTGGCTATTGGTGGAGATGGTACTGTTCTTTCTACGGCACGCATTGCTTTAGGGACTTCTATTCCTATTTTAGGCGTAAATGCAGGGCATGTAGGGTTTTTAGCTGAAACGCGCGTAGAAGACCTAAAAACAACTTTAGATTTATTACAAGCAGGGGAGTTCTCTACTAGAAATCGAATGATGCTAGATGCAAAGATCTTTCGTGAAGGGAATCAACTTGCTTGCGAAACCGTTTTGAACGAAGTGCATATTCGTGCGAGAGCGTCAGAACGGATGGTGAACCTTTTAGTCGAATATAATGGACGTTACTTAACAGAATATTGGGCTGATTCGCTATTAGTATCGACGCCAACGGGTTCCACAGCTTATAATTTATCGGCAAATGGCCCTATTATTCATCCTTCGACATCGGCTTTTGTATTAACGCCTTTAGCCCCCAGTAGCCTTTCTGTTCGGCCTTTAATTATCCCAGCAAGTGCCATTTGCCAGATTTCTTCGGTGTCGAATTCTTCGCTAAATCTTGTCTTTGATGGCCGAATAAACTACACTCTTGAAGCTCGCGATAAGCTAGTTCTTAGCCAGAGCGAGTCGGTAACGACTTTTATTCGAATGAAAAACACAGGCTTTGTCGATGCTCTGAGAGAAAAGCTAGGATGGACTGGTAAGCCCAAACTAGCTTAGTTTGAAAATCATTTATTCAAACATATCTACAGAATAAGGATCCTTTGCTTTTTTGCGCGAAGGCTTTTCTTCTGGCTCTTCTTCTTCTTCATCTTCTTCGATTAAACGAGTCGTGCGCTTGACTTTTTTAGCGGTGAATTTACTCCCAAGAGCCTTATAACCTTTGACATCAGCTACTACTGTTAGGTCTAGGGTTTCTTTTTGCACTTCACGCCCCACTTGGTATTCCATAATCACTTTTGCATTTTTAGTTGCAAAAAATTCTACCAGATGAGTGTCTGGGTGATCAGAGAGTAAATTAAAATCTGTAGTCATGGGGCATGCTTCTAATTTAAAGCGCTTGACCATGTAATTAAAATTGGAACCCTCAAAATAGAGAATCGAATAGACTTGTTCTGGATCGAATTTTTGAATATGAATAATACCAGTACCAACGAGTAATGGGTCGGTCATATCGTAAACTCTAGCTAAGCCATTTTCTCGAACGACTAAAACTTTGTCGTTTTCATCAAATTCTCCAAGGCAATCGCCTCTTTTTTGTGTAGAAACAATACCGCTTGGGGCATCATAATAAAGGATTCTCGCTCCAAGAGTGCTAACCCCTTTACGTACGCGCTTGACCGTTTTTACGGCATATTTAGTGACTTGGTTTCCAATGGCATTTCTACCTTTGACTTCAACATCACTGAAATCAACTTCAAAGTTTAATTTAATGCGAGGACGAGGTTTTAATATGACTTCTACAATTTCAGCTTCTCCATTTGGATTGCTAGAAATATAAAGGATTTTGGAGCCAGGTTTGCCTTTACCCATAAGGTAATCTTTGTCTCGAGTAATGCCACCTACATTAAAACGTTTAATGTAAGAAACACCATCTTTCCCTTCTTGATAAATGACATTATAAATTTGGCGTTCATCATCTTTATTGAACTTTTCAATTAAAATGACATCTTTACCCACAAAGTCTTTATCTGAAACGCGGACAATTTTAAAAGAACCATCGGCCTTAAATACAATGATATCGTCGTAAGAAGAAACATCAAATAAATATTCTTCTTTTTTAAGCCCTGTTCCTACGAAACCTTCTTTTCGATTGACGTAGAGTTTTTGGTTCGCAATCGCCACATGAACGACATTGACTTTACCGAATTCACCAATCGTGGTTTTACGTTCTTTCCCTTCGCCATATTTTTTAAGCAAATTCTTAAAATGAGCGATGGCATAATCTGTTAAGTGTATGAGATGATTTTCGGTTTCTTCAATTTGAAGATCTAATTCTTTTAATGCTTCATCTGCTTTTTTACGGTCAAAACGGCTGATTCTACGAATAGGAATTTCAGCGAGTTTAAGAATTTCTTCTCGAGTCACCTCTTTACGGAGCATTTTTTTGACAAAGGGTTTTAAGCCTTCGTGAATTAGATTCACCATCTCGTCTTTATTTTGCGCTTTTTTAATGACTTCGTATATCTCTTTTTCTATAAAGATTTTTTCGAGACTCGTCATGTGCCATTTTTGGCTAAGTGCAGCGAGCTTGTTTTCTAACTCCCACTTTAGAAGACGGACTGTATGATCGGTATTCAGTTTTAGAATTTCTGAAACCCCAATAAATTGTGGCTTTTTATTCACAATAATACAGGCGTTAGGAGCTAGAGATTTTTCACAATCAGTAAAGGCATAAAGAGCATCAATCACCACTTGCGGGTCTGTGCCTGGGTGTAGATGGATCATGATTTCTACTTCTTGGGAAGTATTATCATCTACGTGTTTAATCTTAATTTTGCCTTTATCATTTGCACTAATGATGCTATCAATTAAAGAACCTGTGGTGGTTCCATAAGGAATTTCACGAATGACGAGCGTTTTGGAATCGAACTTTTCGATTTTGGCGCGTACTTTAATTCGACCGCCTCGTAAGCCATCGTTATAATCGCTCATGTCGGCGATGCCGCCAGTAAAGAAGTCGGGGTATAACTCGAACTTTTTACCGCGAAGATGAGCGATGGAAGCTTCACAGAGTTCGCAGAAATTATGAGGCAAAATGGTTGTAGATAAACCTACGGCAATACCTTCAACACCTTGAGCGAGTAAAAGAGGAAACTTTGCAGGAAGCGTGACGGGCTCATTATTTCGGCCGTCATAACTTGGTATCCAGTTGGTGGTTTCTGGGTTAAATAACACTTCAAGAGCAAATGGAGTGAGCCTACCTTCAATATAACGAGGTGCGGCAGCAGAGTCGCCCGTATAAGGGTTTCCCCAGTTTCCTTGAGGATCAATTAACAAGTCTTTTTGCCCCATGGTTACTAATGCATCACCAATAGAGGCATCTCCATGAGGATGCAATTGCATGGTGCGGCCTACAATGTTTGCGACTTTGTGATAACGACCGTCGTGCATATCAAATAGGGTGTGCAAAATACGACGTTGTACAGGCTTTAAACCATCTTCAAAATAAGGAACAGCACGGTCAAGAATCACATAGCTTGCATAATCCAAGAACCAGCCGTCATAAAGCTTTTCTAAATAGTTGGCGTTTGATAATCCGAGGGTTTTTCTTTCTTCACTCATAAATATTCTCTTCTTCTATTTTTTAGAGCTCTTCTACAGCTTCTGCACGGAGGTTCGTGACAATGTGATCTTGCCTTGTAGGAGAGTTTTTACCCATATAATACTCAAGCATTTTACCTAAAGATGCATCAGGAGGCATCATCACAGATTCAAGCCTCATGTCTTCACCAATAAATTGCCCAAATTCAGAAGGACTAATTTCACCGAGACCTTTGAATCGTGTGATTTCAAGACCATCTTTTCCTAGAGAAGTACTGGCTTTATCGCGTTCGTCTTCATCGTAGCAATAGATGGTTTCTTTTTTATTTCGCACTCTAAAAAGAGGCGTTTGTAAAATATAAAGGTGTTTTTGTTCTACAAGTTCAGGGAAAAACTGCAAGAAGAAAGTCATTAATAATAACCGAATATGCATACCATCGACATCGGCATCAGTAGCGATAATGACTTTATTGTAGCGCAGATTTTCAAGCCCGTTTTCAATATCTAGGGCATGCTGCAAAAGGTTGAATTCTTCGTTTTCGTAGACGACTTTCTTTGTTTGCCCAAAACTGTTAAGAGGCTTACCTCTTAAGCTGAAAACCGCTTGCGTTTGAACGTTTCTTGCTTTGGTTATTGAACCAGAAGCAGAGTCCCCTTCGGTAATAAAAATCATGGTCTCTTGGTGAAGAGGGCTTTTTACCTCGGTGAGATGAACCTTACAATCGCGAAGTTTTTTATTATGAAGATTCGCTTTTTTAGCACGCTCATTGGCGAGCTTTTTGATGCCAGCGATTTCTTTTCTTTCGCGTTCATTTTGCGTAATACGATCTAGAAGCTTCTTTTCTGTGTCTGGATTTTTATGAAGATAATTGTCAAATTCTTTAGCGACATAATCCACAATCCAGCTACGTAGAGCAGGGCCATTGGGAGCTGTAGAAGTACTGCCGAGCTTCGTTTTCGTTTGAGATTCGAAAACAGGCTCTTGAATTCGGATAGAAATCGCGCCAATAATACAGTTTCTTACATCCGAAGGATCAAGATCTTTTTTGAAATGGTCTCTAGCGCCTTTGACAACGCCTTCACGGAAAGCGGCTTGGTGAGTACCACCTTGAGTTGTATGTTGACCGTTGACGAAGCTATAATAGTGTTCGCCATATTGATTGCCATGTGTAAAAGCCACTTCGATGTCTTTATCTTTGAAATGAATCACATCGTAGCGAATGTTTTCATCCACTCTTTTTTGAAGTAAATCTAAAAGACCGTTGGTACTGGAGTAGGTCTTCCCGTTCATGATGAGAGAAAGGCCTGTATTTAAATAAGCGTAGTTCCAGATCTTTTCGTCCATGTAGGCGGGTAAATAACGATAATTCTTAAAAATTTCTGGGTCAGGCTTAAAAATGATCTCTGTACCATTTTTTTCTGAAGTCGCTGATTCTTTGTATTCTTTAACAAGAATACCACGACAGAATTCTGCTTTTTTGCAACGACCATCTCTAAAACTTTGCACAATAAAAGACTCAGAAAGTGCGTTTACGGCTTTAGTACCAACACCATTCAAACCAACGGACTTCTGGAAGGCTTCAGAATCGTATTTACCACCAGTATTGATTTTACTAACGCAATCAACCACTTTTCCGAGTGGAATCCCACGCCCATAATCTCGAATACGCACAGATCGATCTTCGATTTCAATTTCAATCTTTTTACCAGCACCCATGACATATTCGTCAATCGAGTTGTCTATAATTTCTTTTGCTAGGACATAAATACCATCATCAGGACTTTGACCATCACCTAGCTTACCAATATACATGCCTGGACGGAGTCTAATATGTTCATGCCAATCCAGAGATTTAATGCTGTCTTCGTTATATTTTGCTGCCATAAGTATTCAATAATTTTAGAATTTGTCCAAACATAGTCAAAAATCATCTAAAGCAACCATCAAATAAGGCTTAAACTTGCGGTTTTGGCCAGTTT
>JAAYXQ010000026.1 GCA_012515825.1 Fibrobacter sp. | reverse complement strand
GCTATTGCTTTTGGAAATATCCATAACGACGTTATTGATGTAAAAGTAGACGCCATAAACCGACCAGACCGTGCATTGCAGTCTGGAAAGATTTCTATCCCTTTAGCAAATAGCATTGTTGGCATATGCTTTGGAATCCCTGTCATACTCACCTTAGGGCTTTTAGATTCCACTGTACACGCCACTTTCTTTGCCTTAATTTTATTGATTTTATTCATTTATAACCGATGGACTCAAAATGTACCCCTCGTAAAGAATATGACCGTCGCTTTTTTATGCACTACCCCTCTTATTCTCAATATTATAAACCACCCCAAAGGTGCCGTTCTGATTGCCCCCTTAATTCTATTTGCCTTCTTTTTTATGTTCACAAGAGAGCTCATTAAAGACATCGAAGACGAACCAGGCGATTTTAGACAGGGCATTCTCACTTTTCCCGTTCTTGTTGGAATCAGAAAAGCAAGTATCTTCGCCATCATAAGTATGATTTTTTCACTGCACACCTTAGTCTTACCTGTCATAATAGGTATTTACTCCCCTCTTTTTATTGTTTTCAGTGGAATTCCAGTTACATTATTAATGATACAAGCCATTTTAAGGGTCAAAAAAAAGTTATTTAAGGCATCGCAAAATTTCATTAAACTTGCTATTTTAGCAGGCATCGTAGGGCTAATTTTAAGCCAACGTGTTTTAGTCTTTTATTAATGTTGCTATACCTTAAACGAGGCATCCATGCTTGAAGAAATACACGAAGAATGCGGCGTCATTGGCATTTTTAATGGCGAAAATATCAGTAGAAACATTGCCATGGGCCTTTATGCCCTACAACATCGCGGTCAAGAAAGTGCTGGTATTGCGATAACTGCTGGAGATAAAATCCGCGTACGTAAATCTATGGGATTAGTTTCAGCCTTATTACGCGAACATAATGTGGACGAACTAACCGGCTTTGCTGGAATCGGTCATGCCCGATATAGCACCACTGGATCCAGTACTCTTGCTAACGCACAACCTATTCTAGTCAGTTGTAAATGGGGTCATATTGCTGTTGTTCATAATGGTAATATTACTAATGCTCCAGACCTTCGTGCTGAGATGGAAGCAAATGGTCATATTTTCCAAACCACCTCTGATTCCGAAATTCTTCTTCATGAAATTGCACGTACTCCAGCCGCTAATTTATCTGAAGCCATCAAAAAAGCGGTCTCCAAATTCACTGGTAGCTTCTGCTTAATCCTCCTCACTGTAGACACCATGTATGTGGCTCGTGACGGCTTTGGTATCAGGCCTCTTGCCATGGCTCGTATGGGTAAAAGCTGGTGTATTGCCTCCGAGACTTGTGCGTTTGACTTATTAGGAGCCAATTACGTTCGCGATATTCAACCAGGCGAACTCCTGACCATCAACAAAGATGGTATACATTCTGAACAGTTTACTAAGAAAGACCGAAAAGCACACTGCATCTTTGAATACATCTATTTTGCTCGCCCTGACTCAAAAATATTTGAACAAAGTTGCGATAAAATACGTCGTAAAATGGGTAAACAACTAGCTTCCGAATGCCCTGTGGATGCAGACATTGTAATTCCTGTTCCTGATAGTTCCACAACAGCAGCACTCGGTTACGCTCAGGCCTCTGGTATTCGCTTTGAAATTGGACTTCTTCGTAACCACTATGTAGGCCGCACATTTATTGACCCTACACAAAATGTTCGCGAGCAAAAAGTCAAACTAAAATTCAATCCTATTGAAGGCGTCCTTAAAAACAAAAGAGTTTGCGTTGTCGAAGACTCTATTGTTCGAGGCACTACTCTTAAAATTTTGTGCCGTATGTTACGTAATGCAGGTGCACTTGAAGTTCATATTCGTATTGCATCACCTCCAGTAACATCCCCTTGCTTTTATGGCATGGACTTCCCAAGCCCTGGTGAACTTGCAGCAAGTTCAATGACTCCATTAGAAATTGCAAAAATGCTTGGCGTTGAAAGCTTAGGCTACCTCAGCGTAGATGGCATGAAAGCCTGCACTGGCCAACCAGCTGATTACTGTGCTGCTTGTTTTGATGGCGTTTATCCAGATTTTACTGGCAATGACTCCACTAAAACCCGCTGCGGATAATAACAAATCATTTCTTTAAAACAAAAAACCGTC
>JAAYXQ010000209.1 GCA_012515825.1 Fibrobacter sp. | reverse complement strand
TTGCAAAAGCTAAAGGCATTAGTAAGCGTTCTACTCCTATTTTAGCATTAGCCGCTAAACTGACAACAATAGGAAGCATCAAAGCCACAGTCCCTGTATTGCTCACAAAACAGCCCATAAAAGCGGTGACCAAAAATATGACTAATAAAAGGCTTGTTTCATTCGTTCCAGCAAGACTCACTATACGACTACCTAACCATCTTGCTAGACCTGTTCTAAAAACGCCGCCACCCACAACAAATAAGCCTAACATCATGATCACGATAGAACTAGAAAACCCAGAAAGAGCCTCTGGTACCGTTAGAACACCTGAAAGCATCAAAAGTACCGTCGCCGAAAGGGCAACTATATCAGAGCGAATTTTGCCCTGAATAAAAAAGACCATGGCTAACAAGAGAACTATAAGCGTGAAATACATATCCTTACCTTATTCAATAATGGTATGCACTAAATAATATTCTTAAAACAATATACTCATTTCAATGAATGTATTCAATGCATTAAAAAAGACGGTGTTCACCGTCTTTTTTTGAATTCTATGGATAAACCAAATTATTATTCTTTGGACTCAGTTTCTTTAGATTCTGTTTCTTCTGCTACTTTTTCTGCAATGACTTCGCTTGTGGATTCAGCCACCATACCATTTGCATGATTAGGAAGCCATGGTTTATCGAGATTCTTTTCCCAAGAAACACTCGGGGATTCTTCCATTTCTGAAGGTTCGACCATTTCTATTCCTAAAATTTCTCTTGCTCTATTTAGGGCAGCATCAATATTAGCAAGCACATTTTCTTCACCAATCATAGACATAACCCCCGCACGAGTGAGGGCTACTACAGGTTGAGTATGTACGCCAGAAAGAAGTAATTGAGTATTTTGCTTTTTAGAGCGAATCAAAAGTTCTTCAATCATTTGAATGCCAGTAGCATCAATAGAATGTACTTCACGCATTCTCAAAATAAGAATTTTTGGATTATCCGCTACTTGTTCTAACGTTTCCTTAAACTTATCTACTACACCAAAAAATATAGAGCCAGCAATTTCATAGACAACCACGCCTTTTGGCACTTGACGTGAACCAAGATTATAAGAATCAGAAATTTCTTCATCATCTTCTTTTAGGGCTTGCGTTACAAAATCCACTTGGGCAACTTCTGACATTCTACGTATAAAGAATATGGCTGCAAGTAAAACGCCCACTTCAATAGCGACGGTAAGATCAAATAAGACGGTTAAAGCAAAAGTCATAACAAGAACAGTCACATCACTCTTAGGAGCCTTAAATAGCTTAATAAAGCTTCTATAGCCCGACATATTGAAAGCCACTTGGAAAAGAATCGCAGCAAGAGCCGCCATTGGAATCATTTCCGCATACTTTCCAAAGATGAGCATAATTAAAAGTAAAACGAGGGCATGAACTACACCAGAAATCGGACTAAAAGCCCCATTACGAATATTCGTTGCCGTTCTAGCAATCGCACCAGTCGCAGGAATACCACCAAAAATTGGGCTGAAAATATTAGCAATACCTTGCCCAACTAACTCTGTATTAGAACGATGTTTGCTTCCAGTCATACCATCCGCAACGACAGCACTCAAAAGAGATTCTATAGCCCCAAGAATGGCAATCGTTAAAGCAGGTTGAAAAACCTTACGCATCATTTCTATACTAATATTTGGCAATTCTGGAATAGGAAAACCTGTTGGAATTTGATTTTTTGCTCCAATAGTAATTACTCCAAATTTTTCATCTAAACCCAATGCCTTCACAAGAATCGTCGTTACAAGAATTGCAATTAAAGAACCAGGTACTTTATTCGTTACTTTTGGCCAGTAAAGACAAATAACGAGAGCTAAACCACCAATTAAAAAAGATACCCAATTAAAAGAAGTAATACTTGAGGCGTATAGTTTTATTTTTCCCCAAGCTTCTACTGGTTCTTTGACGCCTTCTGGAAAAGTAAGACCTAAAAAATTTGGAACCTGGCCGAGAGCAATAATAATCGCTATTCCAGCGGTAAAACCAACCGTTACTGGATAAGGAATAAACTTAATAATACCACCTAACTTCGCGAGTCCAAAAATCACAAGCATCACGCCTGCCATTAAAGTAGCTGTAGCTAGACCATCATAACCATATTCTCGAACAATCCCAAACACAATCACAATGAAAGCACCAGTAGGGCCACCTATTTGGAAACGTGTTCCCCCGAGAACAGATATTAATAAACCAGCAATAATCGCTGTATATAAGCCTTTTTCAGGACCAACACCAGATGCAATCGCAAAAGCAATCGCAAGAGGAAGCGCTAAAATGCCGACAATCACGCCAGACATCGCGTCACTCATTAAATTGGATTTGCTATAACCTTTTTTGAGTACCCTATACAACTCAGGCGTGCATATTCCAGAAATGCCAGAAAAGAAATTTTTAACGGAGGCTATCATACTAGACTTCGACATTTAGTTCTCCCATAAATTAAGGTGCGTAACTAAAAACCAAAGCAAATTTACAATGAAAAGCCCATTTAGTGCAGGGGTAAATGCAACTTAATGCAAAGAATCCTTTAACGAAGCTTACGTAAAGCACCTCTTAAAAGGTTTTTTACTTGCCTATCTGTTGGAGGTGGAGGGGCATTTTCATTTCGTTTATCTTTTGGAGCACATTCTGGACAGAGATGTTTTACAACGGTTCCAAAGCTTGCAGCACCGTCTGTTCGATCGGTTTGACGGAAACGATAGGACTTTACCATCGCTTCTTTTTTGCATTTATCACAGATACCCGAGACTGGTTCTGAAGAGTGATGGTCTTTTTTTTCTTTCTTTTTTTCTACCGAATTCATTTCCCAAGCCCGACTCATAGCCGCATTTTTTGCTGAAAATCGTTCAAAATCACTCATGACATCTCCTTGATTTCTTTTAGTATTCGTTCTTGTAAAAATAAGCCGAGCAACATATGACAAAGGGAAGTCGCACGAGAATCTTCACTATAAAGACGCCTTGCAAACTTGCCTTTTTTAATTTGAGTTTCCTTAAATTCTGCAGCCGTAGACGCAAAATCGAGCACGGTGATTCTAGGGTGAGAAATCGATTTTAATAACTCATTCCACTCCGATACTTGCAGAATCTCTTCCTTAAAAGACTCTTCTGGTAGAGTCACTAGATTTAGATGAGCCTTCGTTTTAGAAAGCAATTCATCTAATAAAGCCTTATATGTCTTGAAAATTAAAGAAGCCTTTTGGTGTAACCGCAACTCTCTTAAACCAAGACCTAAAACGATTCGCCCCGCTTGCTTCCCTATAATATCAGATGGAGCGCGCTGTAATAGCGTTTCAAGAGGAATCAAAACTGGATCAAGAAGAACAAATTGCACCGACAAGTCTGGAGCTAAACACAATAATAACTCTGAAAAATGAGAAGCGACCTCGCCATTATCACCAAAAAAGTCATCCGCTATTACTAGTATTCTGTTTTCCACAACAATAATTTACTTTGGTTCTTCTTCTTTGAGTACGTTTATTATCCAATAATCGTCTTTTTTTTCTCTTTTTTTGATAATATACCCTTCTGCGACCAGTGTTTGGGGCACATTTTGTATCGGGTATCCCTCATCTAATGCAATTTGAAGCTCACTCCCTTCTGGTAACCCAGCTAAAACAAGTTTAGCTCGAACCGCATTTCCTGGACAGACGACTCCTCGAAGATCAAGCTTTTCATTTAAAAAATCCACTTCTGGAAATTTTTTCTGAAAAGAGAATGTAGACGTTTTTTCACAAAAATCAACAATTTGAGAGGCATGTTGAAGAGGTTCACTCATAAAATCAAGCAAAGGCACCTTTAATTCTTCTTGATAATAGAGAGAAAGAATAGAAAAAGCCTTTTCTAATGAAAAAACAGGACTATTTGGGAAATTTCGACGTAAAATATCCACACAAGCATGACCCAAAAGAGATTGAAGAGCCTTATCAAAATCAGGTAAATTTCTATTTACGTGGAGCCATTTTTGTATTGGAGTCGAAATCATAATAAAATTATAATGCTTTTCTATAAAGAAATGTAGCAAAGTTTAAAATCCCTTTCTATATTTGGCTCCCAAGCATACAAAGTGCAAAGGCTTTTTAATAATGAACCAACTTTTATTGAATCTCATGTTTGTGGTTTATGTAATCGCCGGTATCGGTTTGATTGCATACGGATTTAACTGTTATGTCAGTATATATCTCTTTTTAAAGAATAGTCGTCGAGTACGACTCACTGACCGCAAAAACATCCTACGCTTTTATAGAGACCACTCCATGGATGATCTACCTATGGTCACCACACAACTTCCAGTCTATAACGAAGCCAATTGTGTCGAACGCTTAATTGATGCTGTCTGTGCTATAGACTATCCACGTGATCGCCATGAGATTCAGGTTTTAGATGACTCTACAGATGAATGCTTAGAAGTCACCACCCGTAAAGTGAATGAAATGAAAGCCAAAGGCTATAACATTACTTTGATTCACAGAACGAACCGTAAAGATTTTAAAGCTGGTGCATTAAAAGAAGGCATGGCCATCGCTAAAGGTGATTTCCTCGCTATTTTTGACGCCGACTTTGTTCCAGAAAAAGACTTCCTCTTAAAAACAGTGCCTTATATGGTGATGGATCCAACTATCGGTCTAGTTCAAGGTCGTTGGGGGCACTTAAACCGTACAGAATCTGGTTTAACTCTTGCTCAGTCTATTGGTATTGATGGTCACTTTGTGATTGAACAATCCGCTCGTAGCTGGGGCAATTTATTCATGAACTTCAATGGTACTGCTGGTATTTGGCGTAGACAAGCAATTGACGACGCTGGTGGCTGGGAAGGCGATACTCTTACAGAAGATATGGATCTTTCCTACCGTAGTCAGCTTGCTGGTTGGAAAATGAAATTTGTTTTTGATGTCATTGTTCCTGCTGAACTTCCAAATGACATCAATGCATTTAAGGCTCAGCAATATCGCTGGGCTAAAGGTTCCATTCAAACAGCTAAAAAAGTTCTTCCTTTAGTGATGAAAGCAAAAGTGCCTCTTCGTGTAAAGATCGGCGCCTTTATGCATACCACTCACTACTCCATCCATCCTTGCATGCTTTTTACAGCAATCTGTGCATTCCCTCTTCTCGCTTGGTTTGAACCAATCGCTCAAGTACCAAACTTTGTTTTTGCTATAGCCTTTACATTTATCTTCCTTGCAGCCATAGCTCCTTCTACATTGTATTTTGTAGCTCAACGTTGCTCTGGCTATACTGGATGGAAAATCCGCCTACTCTCTCTTCCTATCTTAATGGCTGTTGGAGTAGGTATAGCAGTCAGCAATTCACGCGCTGTCATGTCTGCAGTTTTAGGTCATAAAGGTGCTTTTGTTAGAACTCCAAAAAAAGGTCAAAAGCATTTAAGTTCTTATGCACAAAAATTCCCAATCATTGCTTCTCTTG
>JAAYXQ010000208.1 GCA_012515825.1 Fibrobacter sp. | reverse complement strand
GGCTAAGATGAAAAAATGGGTGTGGTTTGTGGCAATCTTTTATAGCGGGCTGTACGTAGCTTGCTCTATAGGCGATGATGTTTCTGGCTCATCATTTGAGACCGAAAATTCCATTGCTTTTGAGGTGGTTTTAACAAATAAACATCCTGCAGCTCATACAGACGTGATCATTCGTCCCTCTGATTACGTTGCAAGATCAAAAAACACAGCAAAAACAGATCTTGCTCAGGGGATTTGGAATGGAAAAACCGATGAAAACGGTAAAATCACAATTAATAATTTACCTAATGGAAAATATGTAATTGAAACGAGAAATGACTCCCTAAAAGGCGTAATGAGTTTTGAACTAGATTCTACAGATCTAAAGGGAGTGAATCTTATAATGAAGAAACCTGGAACGGTTTTTGGCTCTGTTGTTTTACCTCCAGAATATAGGCGAGCTAAAGTTGGAATCGTTGGTTTAGATTATTTCGCATTAACAGATTCTACAGGGTCTTTCGAATTTGAGTCTCTCCCTGCAGATACATTCTCTATTGTTGCTTTGATGGAAAGTGAATCTAGTGCTTTTACACAATTTGCCTCATCATCAGTGGCTGTAGTCTCAGGTGAATCGACAGAGATCAATATAGGCGTGAATGGAAAAATGGATTCGGTTACTGTTGTGGATTCCTTATTTTATGAAGATTTTGAAGACAGTACTAAAGGTTGGTATACTTCAGCGGCAAATTATGCTACAGCAGATCTAAGAGCTGTATTAGAAGAAGATAGAGACGAATTAGTAGCTTATTTTAGCTATACTAACGATTCTACAAATGGCTGGGCTTTAATGGGCAATTCTTTTGATGATGTACAAGACCTTAGTAATTTGGATTCAGTGAGTTTTATGGCTCGCGGTGATGGTCGTGTTTCTTTAGCTTTTGACCACTGGGATGACGTCGATAGTGCCTTTACTGATAAAGCTTGGATTCATATAGAAATTAATTCCTCTTGGACTCGTTATGTAGTAAAGCCATCAGATTTCTTAAAAGCAGATAGCATTGGTGGTAATACTGGTTGGGATTCAGTAAAAAAAGCAGTTACGAATATCACCTTTTTTGGCAATAATGGAAAAGAATTTTGGTTAGATGATATTGTATTATACAGTACAAAGCGAGTTTTAAAAGGAATTGAATAGCATAAGTCATTGCTTCATTTTTTTGAGTTGAATAACACTCAGGATTTTCTTTCCTGGGTGTTTTTTTATGGACAATCTATCCATAAGAACTATCGTTGAACAGTTAAGAAAATGGGGGTTTGAAAATAGATTTTATTGTATCGGTTACCTTTTGGATATTAGGGATTAAAAAAAGGAGTCAAAATGAATTTACCAATAAGAATTGCCTTATTTGGAATCATTGCTAGTGTGGGCGTTCATATTTATGCAGATAATCCAATTAGCAGTTATCATTATTTAGCTGATCCAGCTGCAACTTCAGATGGTGAAACATTCTATATCCTTACAGATTCTGATGATCCAGCTGGCTCAAATGGATATACGATTAAGTCGCTCTATGGATTTAGCAGTAAAGACATGAAAAACTGGACAGATCATGGTATTATCTTCGAAGCGAAACGTGAATATGATAATATCAATGATATTTGGGCATCTGGTATTGATATTGCCCCAGATGGTACCTTTTACATTGTCTATCCAGATGGTGGTGGCGGTGGCGTCGGTTTAATAGGTGCCAAAAATTTTAGTGGTCCATGGGAAAATCCTATTCCAGGTAATAAGAAGTTGATCAATAACTGGGGTGGCGGTTTAGCGGATTGTGATGGTATTGGGTGGTGTTTTGACCCTGCTATCTATTTTGATACTGATGGAAGCGGCTATTTTACTTTTGGTGGGGGTAGTAGTGATTCTCGCCCTGCTGCAGAAAACAATAACAATATCTTTAATATTTACAAATTCAATTCCGATATGAAGGGATTTGATATCAATTCAAAAGTACAGTTAAAGGTTGGTGGCCCTAAAGCAATGGAAGCTTCCTATATTCATAAGCTTGGAAGTACATATTATTTAACCTATAGTACAGCTGACTTGAGAATTGCTTATGCTACATCTAGTAAAGTAACGGGGCCTTATACTTATCAAGGCATCTTTATGGATAATCCAAATATTAACGGTCAAAACATCAATGCACATAATAATAATCACCATGGTATAGCAGAATTCAAAGGAAAATGGTATGCTGTGTATCATGACCGTCGTTTAGTTCAAGCTTCTGAACATCCCGCTTCTTTAGGAGTTGCAAATCCAGAGCCTGCCTATCACCGTAGTGTAAGTATTGATGAGTTTACTTTCAGTGGTGAAAAAATGAATAAGTTAGTATATACAAATGAAGGCCCAAAACAGATTGCCAATTTTGATCCTTATCAAACTTATCCTGCGATTACTAGTAGTAAGCAACGTAATATTCGTAGTCGTACCGATTGGACTCGTGGACAACCTGTAAAGCATGTACTTACTCCTTATTCTACAAAGGAATCTTGGATTCGCGTCTCTGGAGTTGATTTTGGATCTGGAGCTACAAACTTTATTGTCACTGCTGCAAGTGTTGCTAGCGGTAATAAAATTGAAATACGTTCAGGTAGCGTAAGCGGCACTTTGGCTGGTTCTTGTGACCTTCCACAAACAAGTGGCTGGAATGCTTATGAAACAACTGAATGTGCTGTAGATGGATTAAAAGGCGTAGTAGATCAATTGTTCCTTGTATTTAAAGGATCTAAAGATTCCACTATGGGCGTTTTAGAATGGGAATTCTCTGGAGCTCCTAGTGCACCACAAACAGCCTATAAAGGTGTGGCAGCGACTATTCCAGGTGTAATTGAAGCTGAAAATTTTGATGATGGCGGCGCCAGAAAAGCTTATAGTGATGAAGAGTCAGAAAACCAAGGTGACGCTACCATGCGTGCTACTGAAGGCGTAGACCTTGTTACTATTCCAGAAGGAACCGCTGTTGGTTACACTGTTGCAGGTGAATGGCTTGAATATACTGTCAACGTAACTGGTACTACTGACAAATCATTTACTGCTCGCGTTGCT
>JAAYXQ010000207.1 GCA_012515825.1 Fibrobacter sp. | reverse complement strand
CTATTTATCCTTTGCAAGGCCTTTTTTTAACTTTTTTTCTTTTTTTTCTCTTTTTTTAACCAATACACCTAATTCAACTACTTTTCAACTATAAATAACATCTTAAAAACAAGATATTAACAAATATGCCCCCCTTTTAATCGTTTTTAAGCCTTTTCCTTATACATATATATAGGAATACAAAAATCCTTATATATAAATAATGCGTTATATATCTCCTTTATAATCAGCAAAAAACACTTTTTGAGATAATTCTTACGAATCCACCACTATATATGCATGCATATTTTTTTTCTTTTAGGTAAAATCCTATAAATCATTCTCTTTTTTTCTTTATCTCCGTAAAGTATGTAAGAATGACCTCTCTATCGTTACAATATTGCAATCTATATTTTGTGTAAATTAATTCAAAATGAGTTCAAATTAATATAATCGTCAAAATTGTTTTTAACCCTGTTGAATACATACAAATGTTTCGACCATGAGTAGCTTGTTCTGAATTAATCAATCAAGAGCCATTGTCGATTCTTCACCTAAAATCATTTTTGCTTTTGTTTCTGGTAATGTTTGAACATTTTTTAATTGACGTTCAATCGCTCTGGAGCGAACACCTGCATTATCAATTTCTTTACTAGCCAAATCCAATTTATTTTTCGCATTTGTAAGCGCTACGCCAAATTTACCAAACTCCGTTCGCACCGCTCCCAACAACTCCCAAATTTCACTTGTGCGCTTTTCTACGGCAAGACTTCTAAATCCCATTTGTAAGCTAGATAAAAAAGCAGTGATTGTTGTTGGGCCTGCTATAGTGATTTTATAATCTCGTTGTATTTGTTCAAATAAGCCAGGAATACGAAGCACCTCAGCATAAAGGCCTTCGAAAGGCAAAAACAGAATGGCAAAATCAGTCGTCTGAGGAGGATCAATATATTTTTCTTTAATATCCTTTGCAAAGACTTTGATTTTAGTTTCGAGCTTTTTCTTATGCTCTTCAATAGCATTTACATCGGCAAGATCATAAGCACTCATTAATCGTTCGTAATCTTCTGACGGGAATTTGGCATCAATAGGAAGCCATATATCATCCATGGAATCACTTTTGCTCGGAATTTTAATTGCAAATTCAACGATGTTGGCGCTTCCCTTTTTGGTCTTCACATTTTGGGCATATTGTGCGGGAGTTAGTATTTGTTCTAAAATAGAAGCTAATTGATATTCTCCTAAAACACCCTTTACTTTAACATTTGATAAAACTCGTTTAAGATCCCCCACGCCTGAAGCAAGCGTTTGCATCTCCACTAAACCCTTTTGCACTTGTTCTAAACGCTCACTTACAACCTTAAACGATTCCCCTAATCGCGTTTCCAATGTATTGTGTAGTTTTTCATCTACCGTTAGCCGCATTTGTTCAAGCTTTTCTCCATTCTCTTTTTGAATGTTCTGAAACCTCGCTTCCATCGTTTCTCTCACTTTATCTATTGAATTTTTCATTTCAAAAGTCAATCGTTCAATAGAACGATTTTGCTCTTCTCGATTAGCTCGCGAACTTTGATCTAAAGCAGATGTCAATTGCATGGAGGTTTTCTGAAACTCTCGCCAGAAAGTTTCCTTTTCAGACGATTTGAAAAATAATAGAAGAATAACAGCAAGTAATAATGCCGTATTTATAATTAAGAAAGCAAGAAACATCATTCCTCCTAAAAAATCAAAGGGCTAAAACTCATTTTAAAACTACATCTATAATACTCTTATACGAAAGATTATCACAACCTTTTTTTAACTGTACTTTTAAACAGTTTTCTTTTTGCCCATAATTTTTAAAAACATGATAACCTATTCTTAAAGAAACTGATTTAACAGTTCTATAAAAATACTCTATTATATTGACATTTTTTGTCTTTCTTAATAATCTTTAAATAAAGAGGCCAAGAACTTTATCATTTGTTGATGATCTTGAACAGAAGACATTTCTCGAATACTATGCATACTAAGCATCGGCTCTCCTATATCCACAGTACTCACGCCTAGAGTGCTTGAAACCGATGGACCTATTGTACTCCCGCAAGGCAAATTATTTCGGCTGATAAAATTTTGATAAGAAACTCCTGCTTTAGAACATATCTGCTTGAAAACAGCTGAAGAGAAAACATCCGTAGCATAACGTTTCTGCGCATTTTGTTTTAGTACAATACCTTGACCTAAAATGGGAGCATGTTTAGGATCATGTTTTTCTGGATAAACGGGATTTAATGCATGAGCCATATCCATAGAAACTAAGAAGGATTTTTCTAAAAAAGAAGGTGTACAATATTCTGAAATACTTAAGGCTTTTATTATTTGATCCAAAGTCATTTTCAAAAATAGACTTTGAGCACCTTCTTTTGTTTCTGACCCTATTTCTTCATGGTTAAAAAGGCAAAATCCAGAAATGTAATTTGGAGCCGAATTCGCTGAGAGCAATGCTTCTATAGCCGCATGGCAAGAGGCAAGATTATCGATACGTCCAGAATAAATCCATTCGTCATTCATCCCTCCTAAAGAGGCTCGCTCCGCATCATAAAAGCGTAAATCATAATCTAACAGCTTTTCTTCTGGGCTTAACTGCTGTTTAATCCAAGAATCTAAAGAATCCTTTTCACTAGAAGACCAAAAAACATCTAATCCTTTTTGAGCATCTACCTTTCTACCATCTTGATTAACTCCTCGTTGCAAGTGGATTGAAAGCTCAGGAATTCTAAATTTTTGAGAAGTCTGCACCAAACGATGTTGAATTTGATTGTCTTTTTCAAAAACGAGAACACCGCCACAACCTAGATCTCGATCTAGCCAAGAATGATAAATGGGTGATCCATACACTTCTGAATGGACTAACTGAATGCCCGATTCAAAGCGGCAAGCATTGGGCGCCACTTTTAATGCTGGGAAATCCGTGTGAGCTAAGGCGAGCTTTGCGAAGATGGATGAATTGACTTGCTTAGGAGTTCTAAAAGCAAATAAAGTGGTATAGCCCCATTTGATGAAATAGGATTTAGAGGGTTCTAAAGACCATTTGCTTTGAAAAGAGAGTTCTTGAAACCCTTGTTCTAAAAGCATTTTTGCGGTGTTCTCTACCGTGTGATAAGGTGTGATAGATTCATTTAAGTAGTCAAGATATTTCATAAAAAGCTCATGGTAAAAGATCTACTAGATGATCGAAAGCCTCTCCGCGGACTTTGTAGTTTTTAAACAACCCAAAAGAAGCGCATGCTGGAGAAAAGAGTAATGCTCCACCTTCTCCGATTTGAAGAGCATAAGAGAACGCTTCATCTAAATTTGGGAATATTTTCATCGGAACAGAAACACCTGCCTCTAATAACGCTTGTTCTAAACGATTGGCTGTATCGCCAATAAAAGCAACTTTTTTTAAAAGAGGTAATGAAGTTAAAAAAGACGCTAACTCCATAAAATCAGCATTCTTTTCAGAACCGCCTAAAATGAGAGAGAAAGGTCGTTTCATGCTTTTTGCTGCAGCAATAGTGGCGTCTGGGCGAGTGGCATAAGAATCATTATAAAATTCGATGCCTGCTTTTTCACCTTTATATTGCATTCTAAAACGAAGCGGTTCATACGATTTTAATGCTCGTAAAGATTCTCCACCAAAAACACCTAGAGCCTTACAGGCTAAAGCAGCAGCAGCCATATTTTCTAATTGATAAACGCCTCGAATTTTGCATTCTGAAAGATTGAGTTTATGGCCAGAAACAGAAAGAGTTTCTCCTTCAACACAAGCATCGCAAGCCCCATGACCAAAACTTAAAGTAAGTGCTTTTGTTTGTTTTGCAATGGCAGTAGCATGCACCGAATCTTGTAAATAAATACAGCAATCCGATTTCTTTTGATATCGAACTAGATTTGCTTTAGCAT
>JAAYXQ010000025.1 GCA_012515825.1 Fibrobacter sp. | reverse complement strand
TTATTTAGATTTAATCGTGAAAAAATCATTACCGTCAACAATGGTTATTTAGATTTAATCGTGAAAAAATCATTACCGTCAACAATGGTTATTTAGATTTAATCGTGAAAAAATCATTACCGTCAACCATAGTATTAATGTGTTTTAATGAAAATACCATTACCGTCAACATTGGCTATATAGAATTCACTTAGTGAAAAAACCATTGCCGTCAACAAGAGTAATATTGACGTTTAATGAAAAAAACAACAAAACCTATGGGCGTAGTCTTTGTGGCATTCTTGGGAATAACCCTGTTTCTCGTACATGAGAAATGCCTGCGATCCAAGCCACACAACGTTCAACGCCTAAACCAAAACCTGCGTGAGGAACAGCTCCAAAGCGACGTACATCTAAATACCAAGAATACGTTTCAGGATTTAAACCAGACGCTAGAATCGATTCAAGAAGGGTTTCATATTTCTCTTCTCGTTGCCCGCCTCCAATGACTTCACCGTATCCTTCGGGAGCAAGAACATCCATGTTTCGAACGACGGAAGGGTTTTTCGGATCTTTTTTCATGTAGAAAGGCTTAATGGCCGTTGGGTAGCTATGAACGATGACTGGGCGATTAAAAGCGTTACTGATAATGGTTTCATCGGCGCCTCCAAAATCATCTCCGTATTCAAAATGAGTTCCTGATTTCTTGATAATTTCAACGGCTTCATCATAGCTTATTCTCGGAAAAGGCCCTGCAATCACGGATTCAAGAGGTTCTAGGTTTCGTTCAAGAATTTTTAGCTCTTGTGGGCAATGTTCTAAAACGCGTTTGACAATTGCTTGAATTAAACCTTCGGCAAGTTCCATACAACCTTCTAGGTCCATATAAGCAACTTCTGGTTCTACCATCCAAAATTCTGTGAGATGTCTTCTTGTGTTTGACTTTTCGGCTCTAAACGTTGGACCAAAGCAGTAGGCTCGACCCACGGCTTGGCATGCGGCTTCCATATATAATTGACCGCTTTGAGAAAGATAAGCGTTTTCTCCAAAGTATTCTGTGGTAAATAAAGTGCTGGAACCTTCGCATTCGTTCGCTGTAAAGATAGGGGCATCTGTAAGAGTAAAATCTAGATCATCAAAATAATGGCGAATGGCTGTAATAATCTGGTGACGGATTCGAAGAATTGCATGTTGCCTAGGGCTTCTAATCCAGAGGTGGCGGATATCCATTAAAAAATCGGTACCATGTTCTTTGGGGGTAATAGGGTAGTTTTCTGTTTTAGAAACAAGTGTTAGTTCTTTCGCGATAATCTCAATGCCAGAAGGGGATTTTACATTTTCTGCGACAATCCCTTTGATTTTTACCGCCGATTCAATGGATAAATGTCTCATGATTTCAAATTCTTCAGCACTCATATCGTTTGGTGTCGCGACTACTTGAATAAAGCCAGTACCATCACGAAATTGCATAAAACAAATTTTACCAGAGTCTCGTACTTTTACAACCCAGCCAGCAAGTTCAACTGTTTCGTTCTTTTTAGAAGTCAAATGGCTTATATAAGTTTTTTGAATCATATCTAACCTCAACATTTTGCTAAAAGATAGTTTTATCTTAAATGATTTCTTAGATTTGTAATTATGTTTTCCACTCTAAAAAAACAAATTCTTCTTTTTATGGGTCTCCTTATTTTAAGTAGTCCTATAGCAGCGATGGAAGATATTCCTCTTCCAAAGCAATCTGCTTTTACGGGTAAGGGTTTGGCTATTGGTATTGGAGTTGGCGTATTTAATCCGAGTGGGGACGATTGTAACTGTATTGGAATGTGGCAAGCTCATGTGGATTACTTTTATTTGCCATACTTAAGTGGTGGTGCAGATATTCGTTTTTATGGGGGAGATGTTGATCGTCATAGCATGATTATATATCAACGATACCAGTTGCATCTTCGTTATCATAAAAAAATTATGGAGAATTTAGCTTTTTATGGAGCCCCTTTAATTGGTTTTGAAACAACGGATCTCCACGAGATTAAAAAAAATATTACCACTGGAGAACCTATAGATACTGAATTAGAGGAAGATGTTTGTACCGAATCTTTTGCGCTAAATGGATTTTCAATGGGCTTTGATTTAGGTGTTGGTCTTAAAGTCAATAAAGATTTTGGATTAGTTACTGGAGCCCTTTATGAGTTTAATTTCTCTGATTTCCATTATATGGCACTCACGGCGGGTGTTACTTTTAACATCAGGAACCATTGGAAGAGGTTAGAAGAAGGCATGCTTTCCAGTTGGCTCTCTCTAGAAATCCAATGGCAACGTTATTTAGGAACTGGAGATGGTTTGTGGTCAGAAACCATTTTGTTAGGCCTGTTTTTTGGGGTCTAATTCGCCTTATAAACCTTATTTTTATTGACAATACTTGAATTTTGTCCTAAATTTGGCGTGTCCGTATTAACGGAACCCTCTCAAAATCATGGTGATTTTGGGCTAACGACCAAAGGGAAAATAAACATGAGACAATACGAAACGATGGTTATCATCGATGCTATGATCTCTGACGAAGCAATTGATGCTGAAGTTCAGGCCATGGCTAGTATTATTTCGGCGGGTGGAGAAATCCTTCGTCGGGATGATTGGGGTAAGCGCAAAATGGCTTATTCTATTAATAAAAAGACACACGGCTACTATGTAATTTTCTATTACAAGGCTGAAGTTTCTGTCGTTGCTGCTCTTGAAGCCGCTTTCAAACATAATGATAATCTTCTTCGTTGGATGACTCTCGTTGATTATCCAATGACAGAAATCATTTATGACAAGAATTTAGTACAGACTACAGAAGACATCACTCCAATTGATGTCGATGACGTGGAGGTAGACTAATGTCTTTCGAAGATAAGAAACAAGGTGCTCGCGTTCGTCGCAAGAAAACTTGCTGGTTTACAGAAAATAACGTTCAGTTCATCGACTATAAAGATGAAAAGATTTTACGTCGCTTCGTTTCAGAACGTGGTAAAATTATTCCTCGTCGTATTTCTGGTACAAGTGCAAAATATCAACGTATGTTGAACCAAGCTGTTAAACGTGCTCGTCAAATGGCTATTTTGCCTTTTGTCGCAGATAGCATTCGCTAAGGAGATATCATGGAAGTTATTCTTAAAGCAAATGTTGCTAAGCTTGGTAAAATGCTCGATATCGTTAAGGTAAAAGATGGGTACGCTCGTAACTTTCTTTTCCCAAAAAAATTAGCGATGCGTGCAACAAAAGCTGCTAAACTTGAAATTCAACGCAATCGTGAAGCTATGGAAGCTTTATTCCGCAAAGAACTTGCTGCTGCAGGTGATTTGGCAGCTAAACTTTCAGAAGTGACTGTGAACTTAACTCGTCGCGTCGTAGAAGACGAACGTCTTTATGGTTCAGTGTCCGCTGCTGACATTGCAGAAGCCATTACTTTACAAGGTATTAAGATCAATCGCAATCAAGTGATTCTTCCTGAACCAATCAAACAATTAGGTGTATTTTCCGTCGCTATCAATGTATTTGGCGATGTAGAAGCCACTGTAAAAGTTTGGGTTGTTAAAGAAAATTAAACAATTGGCTTTTATAAAAAAAACCGCTTCATTTTGAGGCGGTTTTTTTTGTACATTTAATGCATGCATTATAGGTTATTTTTTCTACTCATTATTATTTTTTCTACCTCTTCTTTTGCCCAGGTTAGAGATCTTTTCGCTGAATTTGAAGCCGAAGTTAAGTCCTCATCTTCCTCTTCAGAAGAAGTTCCTGTTTTATCTAGTTCTTCTATTTCAGAAAGTCCCTTGTCATCAAGCTCTTCTTCAATAAAAGAGATTTCTTCCTCCTCAGCAGAAGTTCCTGTTTTATCTAGTTCTTCTATTTCAGAAAACCCTGTGTCATCAAGCTCTTCACAAGTAGCACCAGAGACTCCAGTTGCTGATACATCCGTGATTTCTATACCAGTATCATCAAGTTCTTCTTCTGTAAACATGGTTTCCTCTTCGTCTATACAAGTTGTTGCTCCAATTGCATCCAGTTCTTCCATGTCTCGTCGTGATTTATTGGGGCCAGTGAAGGTTTCTAAAATCCGTGGCATTAACGAAATGAAGGGCTCGTATAAAAGTCCTAGAAAGGCTTTATTTATGTCTTTAGTTCTTCCTGGTGCAGGGCAAATATATGTGGGCACTTCGACATTTAATAAAGTGAGAGGTGGCGTTTATCTAGCTCTAGAGGCTGCTTTATGGAGTGGCTGGTATTATTACTCTGTTCATAAATACAATAATCAAGTTTCGAGATATAAAGATTATGCAAATACTCATTTCTCTGTTGGAGCGTATGAACAAGAAATGCATAACATCTATTTGCTTCAATTAGAAGACGCTTCTGAAGAGGCGAATTTTAGAATAAGGTATTTAAATAGTCGTGAATCTTATTGTAAATCAATTTATGGCACGGCTACTACAAATAACTGTTATAGTAGTGAAAACCTTTTCGAGAAAGATTCAAGGCATTTAGATCTTTTTGCTAATGTTTCTCTTGGTGAATCCAAAAAAGGCACAAGCTTTTATGATGACAATCAATTTTATCAGCTGATTGCAAACCCAATTTTTGTCTTGGGTTGGGATGATGTGACTGATAGAGCCTCTTATCAACAGTTAGGATTATCGGATTCTCAATCAGAAACGGTTCCTTTAGGTACTTCTTCTAATTTAAGTACTTATCAAGATATGCGTGATAAAGCAAATGACTATGCGTCTATGCAAGCTTGGTTTTTTGGCGGTTTAATCTTAAACCACGTTATTTCTGCTTTTGATGCAGCTCTTTCTGCTAATGCAAATAATAAGTTATTGTATGAAGAAAAATTATCTTGGTTAGATCAAATGCATCTAGGTAGTAGCGTATCCTTTTTTGATGGATTTATGGCTTCTGTTCAGGCCTATTGGAATTTTTAATGAAGAAAAAGATTTTTTGTTTTGTTTTATTATGCTCTGTTTCTCTTTGGGCTCAAACAGTTATTTCTATAGACGAATCTATTAGTCGTAATCAAAACAAAAGCATTGCCTTGTCATTAGGAGCTTCATTATTATTGCCTGGAACGGGAGAATATTATCTTGGTGAGAAACAGTTGCTTCGTCCTTTTATTTGGACTGATGCAGCTTTGTGGATCACTACGATCGGGTCTTACTTTATAGGTGAAAAGTATATTTCTTCTGCGCATAATTATGCGGTGACTCATGCTGGTGTTTCATCTACAAAAAAAAGTGTTGATTTCTTAAATACCGTTGCTGATTATCGTAGTCGTGGAGGCGTTTTTGGGCAAAACTCGAATCCCGATATGAATGAAGATTATAATCAAGCGATGATTCGATCGGGTAAATCAGTAGATGAAGAGTATCCTAATACAATGGAGTATCAATGGGATTGGGGCTCAAGCGATTATCCAGAAAATACAGAACATATGGATATATATAAGAATATGCTTCG
Source organism: Fibrobacter sp. (assembly GCA_012515825.1). Classification (GTDB taxonomy): domain Bacteria; phylum Fibrobacterota; class Fibrobacteria; order Fibrobacterales; family Fibrobacteraceae; genus Fibro-01. The sequence goes on along the minus strand of JAAYXQ010000025.1, from coordinate 38,286 downwards.
GAATTACCGAGTCTCTAGAATTGTATTTCAAGTTTCTGTCGGTGCTTTGATATTAAATCGTGTGGTTTCGTTCTTAGATGTCATGCGTATTTATCGTGCCACTTCTTCTAAAAAAATGACTCGTCGTTGGGATATTGCGCCTCAGTTTTATCCTGACGGTAGTGGTGCTGTTTTTAGCTATCAATTCTAAAGCATTAATAAATTAAAAGAAGAGGGGTTGTTTTACCGTGGCTTCCTACTCTGAAGTGATATAATCCTGGAGACATTATACTTTTTATATAGTCAGGTTTTAAACAATGAGTGGTTGAATTTGTTGGAATTCTTATAACTAAATTTCCTATTCTGTTTCTGATTTCTATAAAAGATCTTGTATTAGGGAGTGGAGAAAAGCATAGTTCAGTAGTCCCTTGCCACGGTGTAGGGTATGCACGGAGAGGCTTAGCCACAAGAGGAACGATTGTAGGGGAATCATCACTAAAGCGACTAAGGACTAGTATTGCTGAATCTGATTCAGAGATGGTTGATCGCCATAAGTCGATATCGTCTGCATTTAAGAGTGATTTTATAGATACTTCTGAATCATCGCTATTCCAGAAAAAAAGTGATGCTTGGCCCTTAAAATAGGAAATATCAGGCATACTAGATTTGATGGATAAATAATTAAAAGCTAAGGAACTCAAGTTCTGGTTTTTCTCGTTGTAGGGGCGTATGGTCATTTCTGGCCAATGAGGCATGTCTTCATAATAAAGGCTATCCGTGGGCTTGTATTTGGATCTTGTGTTTGTAAAGAAGAGCTGCTTTGCAAAATCATGAAACGCAGAATCAGGCTCAATTCCTTGAGCGACCCATTTTTTGGAAAGAATTTCATAAAAAGGTTTTTCTGGATTTTTAGAATAGGCTTCCCAGATAGAGGCATCAAAAAGGGGGCCATTGTTTTCGTATAAGTATAAGTAGAAAACGACTGCACTATAATCTTGATTTAAGGCCGATAACGCTGTACCAGGATAATCAAATATATCATAGAGGTAACCCCAATAATCATTCACCTCTTTTGCCCCAATTTCTTCTACTCCTGTTGCTGACGCTTCAAACCAAAATGAAGGATAGTCGATAAAACTCATGTAACGAATTTGTGCGGCATGATAAAGTTCGTGAAATGCAGTGACTTGAATCGCTTTTTCAGGATAATCAAAGTAAGAATAAGATGTTTGATTATTATTATAAAGTTCTTTAGTTGCGATTGGATAACTACATTCTTTACCTTTTGAATCTGTAATCCAAGCTTCTTGTTGGTTGTATTCTGGAGTATATTTAAAATCATTATCAATCATCAAGATGGTGGCTTCAGGATTTTCTGGATCACCAGGGTAGGTGAGCCCAAAACAACCATGGCAAGACCCTCCCATTAAATTATCTGTATCGCGTAAAAGGTCTATGTCTATTACTTCAACGGGGTAAAGCCCCAATGGATTTTCTTGTTTATAGTGATAGGAGCGGCTCATTGCTTTTGGAGGCTTCATCCCTAATTTAGTGGTGTGTAAATTCCATGCTTTTTCTAAATAAAAAGTGAGAGAATCTAAAAACGATTCAGTGGTCGCGTGTGGGCCTTCTAGGGTGTAATAAATGACAAAATGTTTAGTTAAAATGGTATCGATTTTATCGTAATAGGATTCTTCAGGACAGGAGGTCAAAGCAGACTGAGCGATGGATCTAGAAAGAAGTCCAGTTTTAATTTGTTTTTGGTGTTTGATAAATTTTTCAGTACCACAAGTGGGGCGAAGGCCAAAAGACCATGAAAATAAAAGGAAAAGAACAAAAAATAAAAAGCGCATCTTAAGCTCTTTTTAATGCTTTTAAGAGTTTTTGTTCTGCACGGTCTTCTACTTCAAAATTGGTTTCTAGCGGCCTTTGATGATGAGCTTTTATACGTGCGTCAATAAGAATAGGGGCTTCACATGCAAAATGTTTGTAGTGAATGTGATGGCGAACGCCATAAATATCTTGAGCGGGGTCTGAACGCGTGAAGGTGATCCAGAGCCAGTTTTCAATGCTTTCCGATGTAAATGAAGCGTCGTTCACAATGCTAATCCAAGGGTATAGTTCTTTATGTTCCCATGATTCTAAAGCTCTGGCGAGAGCTTCCATGGAGGCTCTCGATTTCGCTTCTAGAGCTAATACACCAGGCATGACGTATTTTAAATTAGAAAAGCCTTCTACTTTAGGAAATGTTTGGAATACTTCCCCTTGAGCATTTCCGAGTTCTCGTTTTGGTTTTCCAGCAGCGGCTAAGACTAATTTAGACCCATGATTTAAGGATGTTCCTGAATAATCTAAGGTATCAATTGTGGTAGATGTTTGGAAATGTAGATCTCTTGAAAAGTCGAGTCGAGACAACACGTGGCTAAAAAATGCAGGAATATTTTTTGTAGTTAAAGACGGATCGTCTTCACAAGCCGCTATGAGAAGGTATTTAGCTAGAGCGGCTTGATTAAATCCAAGAAGTGCATTGGATGTTTTTAATAATTCCATCGGTTCCGAAGGGCGATAAGGAACATAGCGTTCACTGCCGATCGCAAGGAGTAGAGGATGAACTCCTGCGGCATCTACGGCATGCATTTCCATAAGCCCAGGAATAGATGCTGGTACCATCGGGGCAGTAATTTTATGAATTAAATGCCCAAAAACGGTGTCTTCTTGAGGAGGCCTTCCTACAACAGTAAATGGGAAAATGGCATTTTTTTTATGGAATACTTTTGAAACTTTTAAGAATGGAAAATTATGTTTTGCAGAGTAATAGCCTAAGTGGTCTCCGAAAGGTCCCTCGGGCTTTTGAAGAATATCGATTTCCCCTAAAATGCAGAAATCTGCATCTGCTGAGATAACCCAGCCTTCGTGCATGGAATACCTAAACGCGCGACCGTTCAACAGGCCTGCCATAATTAGCTCGGATAAATTCTCGGGCATAGGCATCACTGCTGCAAGCGTATGTGCAGGAGGCCCACCGATAAAAATGCTCACTTTTAATGGTTTTTTTAGAATGATTGCTTTTTGATGATGGCGTGCAATGTCTCGGTTAATCTGATAATGTAAACCACATTCTTGATTTGCGATGTAATCATTTCCTGAAATTTGAATTCGATACATTCCTAGATTTGCTTTTAGAAGAGAGGATTCTTCTGGATCTAAAGAACATACTTGAGGTAGCGTGATAAAAGCTCCTCCATCTTCTTTCCAAGAGTGTAGTTGAGGAAGATCGCTTAAAGAACATTCTTCTTTAAGGACGGGTACTTGAAAAGAACGTTGTGGCTTTGCTTGGATGGCGGCAAAAGGCAGTAAAGGCAAATTCTGTGGCGCTTGAAATACAGAAAGGGGATTTGCTTTTGCTGATATTGCCGTTTCAAGAGTTTTCCATTCTTTGCGAAATAAAAATTCAGCTCGTTCAAGCGTTCCAAAAATATTACAGGCTGCGCGAAAAGGGGAGCCTTTTACTTTTTCAAAAAGAATCGCTGGCGCTTTTCTTTTATAAGCTTGTCTTGCTATAGAAGCCATTTCTAAATATGGATCGACCTCTTCAGAAATGGTAAGAAGCATTCCCGCTTTTTTGAGATCAATTAAAGCATCTTCTAAAGACTTATACGACATAATAAAATGTTATGACTAAGATAGTCTACTTAAAATATATTAACCAGCAGTCGAAGAACCAAAACAATCGAGAGATTCAAAAGATTTGGTTTTTTTCTTAGACTCGTATGCCATTAACATTTTAAGTGTTTTCTTTCGTTCTTCTAAACCATACAGAATGCGTGCTTTTTCAATTTCTGTACGAAAAGAGTCTTCTTCCCCTTGAAAAGAGAGCTCTTCATAGCAGACGGAAAGATGACCGTCATTTAAAATAGAGTGTTTAGCATTAAAGCCACGAAATGGCCCTTTTCCAAGGCGAGTGGTAATCTGATTGTTTTGAGAAGAACTAATAATACCAGTCCAAGAAATTCGATTAAAACCAGCCACTAAGTGGTAATGAACAGTGGCTCCTGTGGCGGTCCCTTCGGGCATGTGATAATGAACGATTGGGGTACTTTCCATTTTTAGATGAAACGGAGCAATTTGAAGAGTATTTATAAGCTCTTCCTTTGATGTTTCAAACCAGGCTGTTTGAGAAAAAGTTACCATATATTGTATAAAGATACTTTCATAAATACAATTTGTCCACATTTTTTCAAATCTTATTGGAAATTCTACCATATTTTTAATTCGTTTGATGTAGTAGATTATCTGCTTCTTTTATAATCAAAAAAAATGAAAATTCAATTAGCTCGGATATCTCGCAAAAAATCTTTTTTACTTTGGCGTATTAATTTAGAGAGTGTTTTCAGTTGTATGCTTTAGTAGACATTTCATTAAAAATGACTAAAAATTTTTATTAAAAAGCGAACGAATTGGTGCAAAAGAAGCTCCATTCTGATGATAGTGAGTCATAAGCCCAAATTTCTTTGCTCCTTCTATATCTTTTTTATAATCATCTCCGACCATTAACGTAGAGGAAGCTGAGAGGTTTAGCTTTTGAAGTGTGTATTCGAAAATTTCAGCATCAGGCTTTTTAAGGCCTACTTCACTTGAAATTACAATAGCATCCATTAAATCAGAGAGCTTCGTTTGTTTCAAAAAACGATAAACATGAGGGTAATGATCAAAGTTTGAAAGAATAGCTGTTTTTACGTTGGCTCTTTTTAATTCATCAAGAAAGGGAATGGCTTCAGGATGTAAAACCATTTCCTTTTGCCAAGAATCCATGGAACGATTTGAAAAATCACATATCCAATCTAAAGAAGGGTTCGCTCCTATTTTCTTAAATAGAAATAGTAACCGTTCTTCATAGGGGGTGATATTAAAAAGGCGAGTCACGGGGAAAGAGAAGAAGGTTTCACATTCCTTTGCCATTTGCTCTGCACTGGTCGAAAAACCGAGTTCTTTTGCCCCTAATGCTAAAGATTCATGCCATGAAAAAAACGCCTTACCCATATTTTTATAGATAAATAGCGTTCCATAAAGGTCAAAAATAACGCCACGTGGGGGCATTTAAATCTCGAAGTCTACCACGCAACGATCCTCTGTTACCGCTCTAATAAAGGTCGCTACCTTTTGATGCTCTGGGTGGATCTGATAGTTATTTAGATCTTCTGTGTTTTGGAAAGAAGAGTATAAAGCGAGATCCCACGCAGCACCAGAACGGTTAAAATCGATACCTGCTTCAATAGAAATTAAAGAAGGAATCTTCCCTTTTAAATCGTGTAACATGTCCACTATCTTGGTTGCGTTTTCTATTGCAGAAGCACCTTCTGCATTATCTTTCATTTTCCATAAAACGATATGTTTGATCATGATTTCCTCGATGATATAATAGTAGAGTATATTTTTAATTGATTTGAAAAGCAATTATCCCAACTGAATTTTTCAGCATAAAGCCTAGCTGCTTTTTGCTTTTGAGTAAGATCTTGTTCACAAAGTTCTAATAGGCATTTCGCAAGAGCGTCTGCTTTATAGGATTCTAAAATAAGCCCTGCTCCAGAAGAAGAAACGTGTTCTCTTGCTGCACCAGCTGAAGCACCAATGAGTGCATTGCCGCAAGCCATGCTTTCTAAAATAGAAAGGCCGAAGGTTTCCCAAGCAGAAAGGGCGACGCCTATATTTGCACTTGCATAATAGCGGGCCATTTCTTCTTCAGAAGATAAGAAACCTACATAATGAAGATGTTTATATTTTTTTAGAGCCACATCAATTAAAAGTTGAAGAGGGCCTGTGCCAGCGAAAACAACCGCAGGGACAGGGTTCATTTTTTCTGCTAAAATGGAATAGGCTTTTAAAAAGAGGTCAAGACCTTTCTCTTTAGAAAAACGATGAGGAAAAAAGATAATAGATCGTTTTTCGTCGCCTTGTTTTAATTCTTTTACTAAAGCTTCATCTCTTTTGTTAGGAGAAAAAAGCTCAATATTACAGCCTAAAGGAATCCAAAATAAGTTTTTAAATTGTTCACTTTCAAGCCTTTCGATTATCTCTTTACAAGAAACTTGAATGCCGTGATAATGCTTAAATTGATAATGCGCATAGGCAAAAGCTAATTTTTTTGCAATAGAACCAATTTTTTTACCAAAAAAGTGAGAAAAAAATCGTTCTACATAGGTAACAGGAAAATCAGCGTGCCAGAACCCTACTAATCTTGCTTGAGGACAAATTTTATGAGCATGTTTTGAAACCGCTTTAGGTAAAATATACGGTGAACCCACTTCGATAATATCAGGATTGTATTTTTGAAGATAGGGTGCGATCTGCTTATTCTTCCAGATAAAACGATAACCATTATAAAGAGGCATTTTAAATGCTTTTACATGCTCAATGATAAGAGACGGAGATACTTCTTCGGTATATGTTTTACTGTCTGGCATTACAAATACAAGAAGAGTATTTTCTTGTGTTTTATAATACTTCATTTTTTCTAAATGATATCGTCTTACGCCGCCACCAGAGGGGCTCCAAAAATTATTAAAATCAATTATTGTCATTTTATTCTTCTTTAATTCGACTTGAAATAGAATCCATGATCACATTACCTTGGTAAAGATGATTTTTACCGAGACGTTTTGAATCCACAGATAAAAATAAATTTCCACCTTTAGATTCAAGCCAGATAATGGCATCGGAGTCTCTCAAATAGGGGCGAGGCCCAACTAAACCAGATTCTGTACAAAGTAGTTCGCCACCAAGAAAAATAGGAATGTCTAGCGCTTTATATAGATCAAGCATCACCGTGGAGCGCCTTTCATGAATATCAGAAATATCATTTCTATCGGTAATTTTCAGGTGATCTATTCCATCGATGATGACAGCTAAGTCTTGGTGCTCTTTAAGTTCTTCTTTTAAAATACGAAGGATTTCGACGTTATCAAAACCAGGCTCATCTTCCCAGATTTCAAGCCGATTTTGACGCACATAGGAGATCATTTCTTTTGTGGCTTCTAGTATTTTTTTATTAGTCTCATCATTTGCGTTTTGTTTTTTTACTGTTAAAATAGATTCACCTGTCATCATGGCTATCATACGATCAAATAGTTGCCGACGAGGTGTTTCAAGACCAATATAGATGACCTTGATTTTTGGATTAGATTCTACTAAGTCTAATGCGAGACTTGTAAGTAAAAGGCTTTTCAAACCAAAAGGTTGTGATGAAATAAAAAAACAACCAGATTGAATTCCATCAATCGTGGCGTCTAATTTAGGAAAGTTTGATAACGAATAGCCAACACTCGTGGTTGGAGGGCATGCCATCGCATTATCGAAATTCTCTTTGATATCTTGAAGCATTACAGAACGACGATGTGTATGAATCGTATCTTCTTCGGTATGTGTAATGAGTTCTAAAAGTTGATCCGCTCCATTTTTTCGAACTATTTGATCGATTGTTTCGTCTTTAGGAAGAATAATGGATTTGAATTTAAGATCTAAATTTTCTGCTAGTTTTAAGTATTTCTGGATTTGGTATTCTTGCTGACGCCGATTGGCATCGCGACGTAAAATCACAGTCACAGATTCTGCACCACAGGCTTTAAGCTTATACAAATGGCTTTGTGTCAATTCTTGATACATTGTTGAAACAACACCTGCAATGCCAGCTAAATCGGCTGTTAACGCGTCAAAAAAGCCCTCCACAATGACAGGCCTTTCGTTATCGGCTTGGATATTAAAAGGAATATCGGCTGGGCCAGAAGCATAAGAAATATAAGGATGAGGGTGGTTCTCTTCCATGCTTCTTCCATAAACAGAATGAATAATCCCTTTTGAGTTTCTTGCAGGGATAGTTATTCTAGGTTCACGATATACTTCTAAATTATCAAGATAGAAGTTTATTTGATGACGCTCTACACCAGCAAGCATGCTGTAACTAATAAAAGGTTCTGGGTCTCCAGAATAATAACCGATACCGTATAATTGTGCTTGCCCAATATTCCAGCCTCTCTTTGCCAAAAATTCAGCAGAAGACTGGCTTTTACAAGCAGCCCAATGACAATAGCTAACAAACTGTTCTAAAACTTTTGATTTTTCGCCACCAATTTCTTTCACCCATGGGTGTTCGTATTCAGATTTATCTGGATCAGCCTGCTCTTGGGCTCCAAAGAATTCGAGTGCTTCAATACGAGCGGCTTGATCATCTAAACCGTTAAAACGGCTACGCATGATAAATTCAACAAGATCACCTTCGCTGCCACATTGTAAACAACGATAACGCCAATAGCCTAAAGCATCGTAAAAGAAAAGGGACGTTTCTTCTGGAGCGTGAAAAGGACAACAGGAAATTAAATTACGTCCCCATCGGCTGAGGGGGATTCCTAAGTGCCTAGGATGAGTTTTAATGCTTTGAAGTCCAGTGCGATCTTTGTCCATAAACATGAAAAAGCCTCTTTTTTTCCAAGTATCATAAAGTGATGCTATATATTCCTCATAAAAATCTAATAAACAAAAGACTAAAGAGAATCACTAAAAAAATCTTTTTCTTGATATATTGTTATTATTAGGATATGGTAATTCTCGGAATAGACCCAGGTTCACATACAACAGGATATGCTTTTTTAGAAACGGCTCCTCAATGGATTCGTGTTTTAGAGTATGGTTGTATTCGAGCCTCCTCTACAAAGTCTCCAGAAATGCGTTTATTGGATATAATTACGGATTTAGAAGCCCTTATAAACCAGTACAAGCCAACAGCATTAAGCATGGAAGGTATCTTCTTTGCAAAAAACATAAAAAGTGCATTGTTGTTAGGGCATGTACGAGGCGCTATTCTTGCCATTTGCTTAAAACGGGGCATGACTTACCATGAATACAGCCCAAAATCTGTAAAATTAGCAGTGACTGGTAGCGGCTCTTCTAGTAAAGAACGTGTTTGTCAAATGGTTCAAGTTCACTTACAGTTAAAAGAAATAAAGGGCCCTTTAGATGCATCAGATGCATTAGCCATTGCTTGGACTCATGCGCATCCTGTGACCACTGTTTCTAAACCTGCGTGTTTAGTCAAAAAGAAACGGAAAAATCAAGCACAAGAATGGCGTTCTTTACTAAAAAAGTGTGGAGGGTTAAGTGAATGAAGTTGTTTCAAAATTAGCCCCATTTGGCCTTGATGAAGAGGGTTTAGTTTCTCTATATCCAGAAAAGCTACTCCTACGAAAAGAGGCTTTCAACGCTTTAGAACAGTTAAGGCAGTTGGCTAGATTATTTGGCTTTGAAATACGAGTAGAAAGCGCTTATCGTTCTTTTGATCGCCAAATCTCAATATGGAACCGTAAAGCGAAAAGAGAGCTTCCTCTTTTAGATGAAAGAGGACAGTTGATTACACGTTCGATTGATGATCCAGAAGAACTCGTTAAAACGATTTTAATCTGGTCCGCTCTTCCTGGGGCGAGTCGTCATCATTTTGGAACTGATATAGACATTGTGGATGCATCTTCTATTCCTGAAGGCTATGAAGTTCAACTGACCCCAGAAGAATGTAACGGCATGTTTAAGCCTTTTCATGATTGGTTGACAAGAGAAATTGAATCTGGAAACTCTTTCGGTTTTGAGCGGGTGTTTATTCCTGGTCGAGGAAAAATTCAGCCTGAACCCTGGCATTTATCTTATTTACCTGCGGCACGTATTTTTCAAAAAGAATTCAATTTACAATTATTAAAAGGCCTCTATTCGGAAACGGATATTGCTTGTAAAGAAGTGCTTTTAGATCAATTAGATGATTTAGCAAAAGATTATATCTTCCCTTATTTTTTATAAAAATCAAAAGTTTCTTTTATAATTTTCACTAGTGGATTCTATTATGTTTAGAAAAAACGCAGAAAGAGGCATCATTTCATTAAAAAAAGAAAAATATGGGGTTTCAGAAGGCGGGGCTCCTTTATATTATTTTCCCTCTAAAAATAAATGCACACATCTTTTGATTGCAGGAATTCATGGGGAAGAGCCTGAAACGACTTTCCTGTTAAGCCGAGCAATTCGCTTTTTAAGGGATTCTTTGGATCACGTGGCTTTTGTTTTATGCGCTAATCCAGATGGAATGGCTTTAGGGACAAGAGGAAATGAAAGAGGAGTCGATTTAAATCGCAACTTTTTAACGACAAACTGGCTGCCTGAGGATGTTTTATGTCGTTTGACATTAGAATCACCAAGGGAAACGCGTTTATCTCCTGGAAAAGCCCCTTTGAGCGAAAAAGAAACGGGTGCTTTAGTGTCTCTTATCCAGAAACTAGAACCAAAGCTCATTCTCTCGATGCATTCTCCAATGGCTTGTATCGATGCCCCTCTTAAGTCTAAAGAAGTCAAAGCTTTAGAAAATATTTTTAAAATCCCATGGGTGCCTTCTATAGGTTATGAAACCCCAGGGAGTTTAGGAACTTGGTGTTCTGAAAATAATATAGAGTGTATTACTCTTGAGCTTCCGAGAATCGCACTTGAAACAATGGAAACGGACTTTGCCGTTTCTTTTGCTCAGTGGATTGCTTCAATTTAGATGCATTCTTCGGATTTCTTTTCGCTTTCTTTGATGATTTGTTCTCGACGATAAAGCCCTACACCAAAACCGATTACAATATAACCAATCATTAATAGAATTAAGATTTCATGGATAAAGGGAATATTTGGGGAAATAAACATAAAGCCAAGAATATAAGTCACAATGATCATCACAAATTGAAACGCATTAAATGCTTTGCTAGCTCTTGCTTTTATTTTTGGCAAAAACAAAGGACTTACCATTAAAAGGGCTGTTAAAAGCATAATGAAAAGAGGAATAAATAAGATATTTGGAGAACTTACGGCTGCTGTAAAGCCACCTTTATAAATGAAAAAAGAAAGAATGATGACGTTAATGGCTCCAGCAAAAGTGCTAGGTAATCCAGAGAAGTAATCTGTTAAACAATTACTGTCCATGGCGTTGTACTTTGCAAGTCTCATAGCAGCGCAAAGAACATAAACAGAGAAAATAACAAGAATAAGGATTATGTTTTTAGTACTCCATTCTTTCGCATAATTCATATAGGCAAAGAAAAGACCAAAAGCAGGGGCTAATCCAAAAGCAATCAAGTCAGCAAGACTATCAAATTGAGCCCCAAATTCAGAACTAGCGTTTACTAAACGAGCGGCAAAACCATCTAATTTATCAAGTAAAACACATAATACAACAAAATAAGCACTCATCCGATAAGGGTCTCGATCAGTAAAATCGCTAAAAATACCAGTAGCCCAACAAATAGCGAAGACTCCGAGTAAAAAATTCATGCTAGTAAAAGCATTTGGCAGAATAAAGCGAGTCATTTTCAAAATAAATCTCCAGAAAGAAACAAAATCTTAAATGTTCCTAGAAATTTATAAAAAAAACTCACCGAAAGGTGAGTTTTTTGATTTTACTTGTTTGGTTTTATCGACCAGAGCGCTTTTACACTAGCCGCTACAATTAAATTCTGTGGGGGAGCGTATGGATTTTCTTCTGTGGGGAAGTTTGTCCAGTGAATAGTTGAAAATTGATAATATTGAGTAGGACGATACATTAATGTTAAAACAGGAATTTCTGTCATAAATATGCGGTTTAATGCTCGATAGGCTTCTTTTAATTGATTTTCATCTGTTAAAGAGGGGATTATATTTAACAAGGAGTCTGCTTCTTTGTTAGAAAAACGTCCTTGGTTAGTGAATGTTTCTTCACCAACAGCTTTAATATTTTTACTGTTCATGATTTGATCAAAACGAGCCCAAGGAGTAGCCACAGAGAGATCGGCGGTTTGCGTTTTCATAATAAGATCAAAAGTACCAAAACGGAGGTCTTTTTCCCAAGCTCCGTAATCGACAAATTTCTCGTTAGCACTAACGCCAATTTCCTTAAAGGATTCAATAACGACTTTAATCACATCTTCCCAGTCGGTCCATCCTTGAGGGCATTCAATGCTTAAAGGACGAATTTTTGTGCCGTTTTTACTGAGAAGGTTTCCATCTTTATCCCAAGAATACCCTGCATCAGAAAGGATTTTCTTTGCTTTTTCGATGTTATAGGTGTAGCCGTATTTTTCAGCGTCTTCTTTATTAAAAAACTTTGCTTCTTGCCCAAATGGTAAAATAAAGCCAGGTTCCATATTAGGAGTGTAGTCTGAAACGGCTCTAGTTTTGATTTTTTCAAAATGAATGGCATGAGCTAAAGCTCTGCGGAAAGAAACGTCATTAAATGGAGGCATCGTGTGAGAAATTAAGAGAGTAGGAATAGAACCAGGTTCATGATAAGGTTCTTTTTCACTCCAAGCACGGATATGATCTCTTTTTTTCTCCCAGATACGTGGTAGGAATATTGATGAAAGATCTAGGTTCCCTTTGGTCATTGCACTATTAAAGTGGTTGTTACCATTGTAAAGAGAATGAATGATATATTTTGGGGATGGTTTAGTGTTATTGTATTTATAATTTCCCCAATAGGAATCAATACGTTCTAAAACGATCTTATCAGGATAAAATTGTTTTAAGTTGTAAGGGCCTGAAACAATAGGAAGAGAATCGTTCTTGAAGCTTAAAATATTTGCGTAATTGTACCCTTTTTCAGTTTTAGAGGATTTTACTAATGGAGCAAATACCTTTTTAGGTAAAATAGACGTTTCGGAAAGAGCTCCTAAAACAACAAGAGGGTTTTTATTTTCCTTTTTGAATGAGAAAACGATTTCTTGATTGACTGTTTCTATTTTAGAGATGTATTGCCAAATGCCGTGACGAGGTGTAGGAAATATTGAATCTAGATAGAATGTATAAATAACATCTTCCGCAGTCACTGCAGAACCATCACTCCACTTTGCTTTTGGATTCAGTTTTACACTAATCATGGAATCTGTTTTTGTGTAAGAAAGAGCAAGCATTGGCTCTATTTCACCAGAAAGCTGATTATATGCAAAAAGAGACTGGTACATTAATCTGATGTTGCCATCTACAGGGAAGTTTGGATCTCCATCTAAGGGATTAAATGTGGTTGGGGGAGCCCAGTCAAAACCACCTACATAGAGGGTTTCTTGTCTAGGAAATTCGCTATTTTCTTGAACAATATCTTTACTGGCGTCTTTCTTACAACCTGCAAAAAAAACTGCAACTGTGATGAGGCAGGTCAGTAAAACTAGTAAGAAATTGTTCTTTTTCATTATAACCCCAAATGATGAATAATAACTACACTAAAAACACAGATATAAAGATAATGATTTTTTTAAATAAAAACTACGAAAAAAGTTTTTACAGATGTGTAAAAAGAATTCAAAAAAAATTAAAAAGGGAGATTAAAGGCGTATAAGAGCCTTTTTGGGGATGCTGTAAAAATAGTTTTATCTAAAATAAAAGGTGTACTTGCCCCGCCTGGGGTTTTAAAACGATGACTTATTTTTCCTGAAGTTAGAGAAATGCCAATAATTTCATTTTTTTGATCTATCCAAGCAATATTGTTGTTGACAATGGGAGAAACAAAAATAGAGCCTGCTCCATTGAAACTCCATAAGGGATTGTCATTTTCTAAAGAATAAAGAATGATTTCTTGATTGGCTAAACCAGCTAAAATATGGATTTTTGAGCTGATTTCGACAATTTGAACTGAATTAATTTCAGAAGAGGTTGAAATGCTTTTGAGTAAGGTGTTTGAATTAGAGGAAAAAATAAAGATTTTATTATCCGCATTGGCTACGGCTAAAAGAGAATCTTTAGCTTCTAAATGAGTAATAGTGGTGTGTAAACTTTCTAAAGTATGCTTAATTTGTCCTGAAGAATTCCAAAGTTTTAAAAGCTCTCCTTCAAGACTTGCGACAAAAAGATCATTCCCTTTAGAGGTAAAATGAAATGGCATTGTGAAGATTTTTCGTGACCAAGCGAGGTTAAGATTTGGTTTTAAAACTTTAACTAAAAAACCATTCCAAGTTGAAATATAAATTGCATTGTTGGAATATTCTATATGAAATGGTTTTCCTGGTAATTCAAGTGTTTTTATCTTTTCTTCTTTTAAAAGTTCATGGATATGAACCTTAAATCCAGAGCCAATAGCAAGTGTATTTTCGTCATTAGCCATTACAGGACTATTTGTTAATTTCCCTAAATTTCTGATCCAACGTAATTCACCTGTTTCTGGATTTATATTTTGAAGAGTTTGTGCAGGAACGTCCACTGTGTACAAATTCTTTTTGTAGCCAAAAAACTGAGGGTAAGACGTTTTTGGAGACAGTTGTAAAAAATGGGTGAATTTAGCATTAATCATTTGACTATAGCGAGATAAGATTAATTTCGATTTTTGCGAATCTCCAAGAGATAAACGAACGGCTTCTGACCAGGCTTTTTGTTTTTCTTTTTCCGTACTATTCACTGTTTCTGCAAGTATGGCTTTTAGGAACCATGCTTCAGCGTTACCGTATTCTATTTTTAATAGTGAATCCAGAAGAGGGGATAACTCTTTCCATTGCTTTTTAGAAGCAAGCTTATGAGCTTGAGACACTAGAACAGTGGATAGAAGAGGTGTTTTCCCATAGTGTAAAGTATTTAAGGCGACAATCGACTGATCTGTTAATGGAAAATAGAGGAGATCATTTATTTTGAATGGACGATTTTGTAATGCAATTCCTAAATGGAAAGACCATAAAGGGCGAAGGAGGGTATCTACTGCAGTCACTCTGCCGTCTTTGCTGTATAAGCCTAAAGAACCGACTGCCATGGGGGATATCCAAGAGGCATCTGTCTGTAATGAGGAAAAGGGAAATCCAGTTTGTCTATCAAGAAGAGTTACTTTTCCCGACGTTTCTAAGAGCACGATTTTTTTCTCGAAAATGGATAAATCTTCGATATTTACATTAGAATACTTCCAAACTAAAGGAGTGTGCTCATCTGGTTTATAAAGCCATATGGAGTGGCCAGAAGCGAGAAGAATAAAATTCGACTCTATTTTAAAATGAGTAATAGGATCTAGCTGAGAAATGACATAGTCTTCTGTTCCAGTGTCCGTTTGAATAAAGTGAATGGCATTATCTGGGCAATTTAAAAGAAAGCGATTTAATGGCTCATAGAGGCCCATTATGGAACAGTTTTGGTATCGGTCTTTAATTGAAAAACGAATACCGTCGTTAGAAATAAAAAAGAGAGAATTTCCTGATAGAACAAGGGCTTGATTCCCTGGTAGGGTAAAAAGATCATCGATTTTATTTGAAATGGGATAGCTTTTAATTGGGCTTTTTGCAGTTAATGGTTGAAAATATAGTTGGAGGGGATCTACATCACTATACCAAACTCCATTAGATGAAATGTGATGTATTGTGCTTGTGTTTGGGACCGATAATGGAATTTGGGAGGATTTATCTTGATTAATTTGGAAAAGGTTTCGATCTTCAAATAATAAAAATAGCTGAGATGGGGATTTAAAACTTTTAAGGATATTTTGCTTAAAAGGAATTTTTTGCTTTATTAGATTTTCTGGTTGTGGGGAGAGGCGAGCAATTTGTTCTGAAATCCAATAAGCATCTGCTGGACTTTGTGCTGAGGTCAGGCTTTGTTTATAGTATAAAGAGGATATAGAAGCATTGCCGTTAAGGTCTTGTATTTTTGCAAGATAAAAATAGGCGTTTGTTTTATCATCAAGATCGCCATTATGGATCACATTTTCGAGTATTTTGGTGGCTTTTGAAAAATCACCTTTCATTTCAAATAGATATAATGCTTCTTTGATATCGGTAGCCATTT
Organism: Fibrobacter sp.; assembly: GCA_012515825.1. Taxonomy (GTDB): domain Bacteria; phylum Fibrobacterota; class Fibrobacteria; order Fibrobacterales; family Fibrobacteraceae; genus Fibro-01. The sequence goes on along the minus strand of JAAYXQ010000025.1, from coordinate 22,521 downwards.
TAACAGCCCATGTCATTTGGGCTGTAAGAAGAAGCATTAGTATTGAAATGATTTTAAGCATCGAATTTGTATCCAGCTCCACGAATAGAAAGAATGAGTTTCGGATTCGCTTGATCATCTTCCAGTTTTTTTCTCAAATTGACGATATGATTGTCAATCGTTCTTGTGGATGGCATATTTTCTGGAGTATACCCCCAGATTTCTTGAAGGAGATCTTCACGAAGAATAACTTCGCCACGACGCCCCCAAAAGTATTTTAGAATTTGAAATTCTCTGGCAGACATTTCCAGGGGTTCATCTTTTTTAAATGCTTCGTATTTCTTAAAATCTAATCGAATATCAGCAAATTGGATTACATCTGGAACCACTGTTGTGTTTGATTCAATAGCGGTTTTTAAATCCGCAGAACGACGTAAGAAGGCCTTGACTCTCGCGAGTAATTCAAGAATAGAAAATGGTTTGGTGACATAGTCATCGGCACCCATTTCTAGCCCAGCGACTTTACTTGTTTCTTCTGTTTTGGCTGTAAGCATAATAATAAAACATTTAGGATGCTTCTTACGAATCACTCGACATACCTCAAAACCACTTTTTTTCGGGATCATTAAATCTAAAATGACAAGATCTGGTTTAAAGGAATCCGCTTTAGCAATAGCTTCTTCTCCGTCAGAAGCGGTTTCTACGATGTAATTTTCAAGTTCAAAATTATCTTGAAGCCCTAAGCGGATGATTTCTTCATCTTCTACTATTAGTATTTTATTTTCCATATTACTCTGCCTTTTTAAACCTCACTGTAAATGTAGAACCTTTTCCTAAGCGACTTTGTAATGATATAGACGCTTTATGAGTATCTGCGACTCGTTTAACAATCGCAAGCCCTAGTCCAGAGCCTTTTGTACTTCTTGTCATTTCATCACCAACTCGATAGAAATCATTAAAAATATTTTTTTGCTCAGAAGGAGGAATTCCTATACCTGTGTCTACCACTGAAAATAAAATTTTTTCATTTTCTTCGTAGGCTTGAACAAAAATAGAACCAGGAGAATTCGTGTATTTAATTGCATTTTCAATTAAATTTTGAATTAAGCTATAAAGAGCGGTGTAATCTCCCATTATAAAAAGATTTTTTTCTATTCTAGATGATATTTCTAATCCTTTTTGTTCTGTAATGTCTAGAAGTGCATTATATACTGTTTCTGCACAAATCCCTAAATCAAATCGTTCCCATTTAAATGCAGATGTACCGTTTTCCATGCGAGTGTAACTTAAAATAGCTCCAATTAAGTTTTCTAAACGAGTGGATTCTTTTCCAATTAAAGAGGAATACTCTTGAATTTTTTCTGGCTTTTGAACTCGTCCTCTGGCCATCATTTCAGCAAACATTTTAATGGATGTTAGAGGCGTTTTTAGCTCATGAGAAACGCTTGACAAAAAGTTTGATTTCATGAATAAAAGCTTTCGTTCTTGAATCAAAAAACGGAACATGAAAAAGGAACCAAATAATACGGTAATTAGAGAAAAGCTAACTAAACCGTATAAGAGAAACATTTTATGACGTGTTTCTTTATGAATTTCTTTTGGGTCTTTTTGAAATAAAGTTAAAGTCCAGTTTAGATCTTGGCCTAAAATAAGTTGTTCTAAAATGGTTCCATTTTCTGGAATAGAACCTATGAGAATAGAGTCTTTTATGTTAGTGACCGTATACGGAATATTTTTCCATTCTCTAGCGATGGTTTGAATTTGATAACGAATGCGGGCTTCATAATTTTCAACATCTACTTTTCCTATAACGATTTGATCTCCTGAAAGCCAAGGATATGACATTCTAAAAAACATGTCATTTCCATCGAAACGATAGAGAATACCTTCTTTAGGGGATAAATGATCGGAAAGTAGTCTTTTGAAAAAGGGAAGATGTTCGTATAAAATTTCTGTATGGGTTAATTGGCGATTAAAGTTTTCACGGAGATTCCAGAATGCTTCTCTAGTTTCTTGTGTTAACTTTTCAAAGGAAAGGATCTGATTAAATGTGGTTTCAAAAAAATAACGAGTGGCACTAATATCATTAATATGGGGCTGTTGTAAAAAGCGATTTAATTCTAATAAGCACAAGTTTTGAGCTTCTTCGTGCTTATTTTGTTCAACAAGAATTTCAAAGTGTAACAGTTGTAGAGATTCTCTTAGTTGATAATGCAGATAGCTTTGAAGATTAGGACGTTGTTGCAAAAGAGAGATGATGTGGAGGGCTTCATCATATTTTTTATTTTGGTATGCATTACGAAGAAGGCCAAGAAGGTTTTGTACTTGCTCGCTTCTGCTTTGAAAAGGATTTTGCATTAAACGAAGAGAACGTGCTAATTTTACTTTTTCTTCATTTGTTTTATTGATTTCTTCAAAAAAAAGTTGTTGCTCTATAGAGGAATAATTCGTCTGAGGCCATTTAGAACTTTCATAATAAAAATGAGACGCTATATTAGGATAAACGATTGTCTCTTTATTGAAAAGGAAAATAGCGCTTAGCCCTTTTACATTTTTAAAGGAGGAGGCGTTTCCAAATTCTAATAAATTCTGTGGCTGTTCGTAAAGAAATTGAGATGCCGCCTTGGTCTCTTGTAATATTTTCCCTTGTTCTTTTTGAACCACATTTTCTAGTTCTTTTTTAAAAGACTTAAGGTTTTCTTCGAAATTTTTTTTAGCTAAGTAGGTCTCATTTTGAATATTACGAAAACTTAAAACAGAAAGAATCGCGGTAGGAAGGATGATTCCCCCAAAAAAGAAAGCGACGAGAATCGGATTGCTTTTAGAAAACCGCATACGCTCTCTTAAAGATTATCTGAGCGATTCATCTTTATCATTGAACTAATTGGGCTTTATGAGTTAATGAAATGCGATGGCCTAATTTAATACGTCGATTATTGGAGTAGATCTCACGAATTAAAACAGTGGCTTGTTCTTGTTTTGCTCGTGTAACTATTCCTCTACCTAGAAGACGTGGGGGAAGTCCTGGATCTGATAAATCTTCTTCCCATATAGCGACTCCATCACCTGCGTTGTAACCAGACTTAGTTCCTTTATCAATAATGATATAAGAATAAGCTCCGATGACTAATGCAGGATCGATAGAATAGAGAACATAACCCATTTCATCTACTTTCACTTCATTTATAGTACTGTAGCCTTTGACATTAATTGCGGAATATGGCTCTTTCAGTTTTGCCTTGCTCTTTTCAATGTTGATTTCTTTAAAGCTTTGAACTAAAATGGCTCTAGAAAGGGTATCGCCAATGGCTGTGATTTTTGCGTATCCACCAATCTGAAGTAGAGCGGTTTTTTCTGTATTTTTTGAAACTGGATTTAGGTATTCAATTGTTTTGGTTTGCCATACTTCAACTAAATCCCCTTTTTTTATATTCGAGTTTGTTTTGTATCCAACTCCAACGACTATTTCGTTTTCAGGCATGTGAAGTAGAGGTGTGGAACGTTCTCCAGACTGAACTGAAAACCAACGAGAATCATTTTTAAGTTCATCCAGTTTTAAAACATCTGGTGACAAAACTTGGTAATAGCCATTAAATATTTTTGATTCTGGACGTTGTTGATAGAAATACTCGTCAGTTACTTTTTTCTTTTTTTCAATTTTAGATTTGCTTCTTAAATTTCCGAGCAAGTTTTCAAATTGATCTCCTCTGGAATCGTTTTCATCACAGCCAACAGGGGTTACTGTTTTAGGTAATGCGGAATCAGGAATACTTGAGTTACAAAGGTTTTGGTCTTTTGGTTGAGCTGGAGGCATAGTATCAGAAACACTATCATTTTCACCAAAATAGATGGAGTCACCAGGATAAATCCAATGAGGATCCTCAATATGGCGATTGTTCTCCCATAGATCAGGCCAAGCAAAGGGGTCATTTAAGAACGTTTCGCTCAAATCCCATAAAGTATCGCCTTTTTTTACAAAATAGGCTCCTGTGACTAACGCTGTCAATCCAAGAAGTAGGGTTAAGAGTTTCATTTGATTCATTGTGAGTTTACCTTTTGTAACTCTTTGTATACTAAGAGGTTACGTTGAATTTATCTTTTAATTTAATCTTTTCTAGAGAAAGTAGGTTTTTTCCTTTGTACAAAATGAGGAATTTCTCCTATTTTTACCTCTTTTTTAGGTTTAGAATTCGTTTTTTGCTCTTTTTTTGTTGAAAAAGTTTTCTTATCACCTAAAATTCCTGCACGGTCAGGGACAAATAGAAACAGTACTTCAAATGATTTAGTACCAGGTTCTAGATCCATCGGCAAGGCTTTTCTTAACATATAACCTTCTCTTCGAAATCTTTTAATTTCTTTAGCAGCTTCTTCTAAATTCGAAGAAATAAAAAGAATTCTTTCTGGACAAGCTTTAGCAGTAGCCATGATGACTCCTGTAGGGAGAGGTTTCCCTGCAGGTGGGTTAAATAAAATAGTCCATTTCCCTTCGTTTTCAGGGATGTTGAAAAAAGAAAGAATCCATTTTTCGCTTAAGCGTTCACGATGCACTTTCATGTTTGCTTTTGGCAATTGATGTGCATTTTTTATAGCCATTTGTTTTGCCGAGTCATACATATCCACGCTATCTACGGATTTAAAATAAGGCGATAGACTTGCTCCTAGGTAGCCACTACTTGCGTGAAATTCGAGTAAACGATCTTCTGCGGTTGGATGTATAAAATTCTTTATTCTTTCTGGAAGTTGTATCCAAGCGGCTTTACATTTTGGTGCCCAGTCCACAATATGATAAGAAAATGGGGTGTTTCCTATAGGCAAAAAAGAATTTCCAAAATCATTCTTGAGATCGATTCTTATTGGAGAATCGTTTTGAGCTGGATCGAAAAGGGTGAATGGGTATGTTTGAATGTGGTGACAACTAACGATTTCTGGAAAGGTCCGTTCTAGGAAAGAAACAAAGCTTTTATAGGCTTTGGTTGTTGCTGCACTTCTTAAATTGGCTTGAACTAGAACTCCAAATTGACCGTGACCAGAAGCTCGAATCCAGATTTGAATAATGGCCTTCTTAAGAATATGTAAGTGCTCTTTGCGAAGTTGATCGTAGATAGCTTGAACCATTTCAGGAGTGGCCATACCAGGAACTGGAGGCTCAATGGAAAGCATTTCTTTTGAACCACGCCTGATTTGAATGATCCGAAAATCACAGTGAGTGCTTTCGGATTCCAAAGAATACCAAGCTTGTATTTTTCCAGGGATTTTTTCTTTTCGGACCCAATCCAATAGGAGGTCTTTTTTTTGAGATAATTCTGTAATAGTTTTCATTTTAGATTATAAATCTAGGAAAAATCCAAGAACATTCTTTGGCAAGGAATGGCGCAAACTCCCTAAAAGTACCATGAATTTGAAATACATTAGGACAACCTTCCATTGGATTCAATGAAATGACGCTATCGGCATGTGTTTCTAAGTAGGGAAATTCATCCGTATTGCTTGCTGTAATAACGGCACTTCCTGTTAAGGCGATGATCGTATCTACCATTTGCATGAGAATTTGATGAGATGGCCCAGTGGTTCTCATGGCTTTCGGATTATGTAAAACAGAAGCAATTGGATCAATAATCACCACTTTATAATCATGATTTTCAAGTTTTTTTGCTCCTTCGATTCTTTTAGCGATTAACTGAGCAATTTCTAAAGGAGATAAAGTCATGCCTCGAAGATTTAAGAAACCGAGCTTGGATGTTGTTGCGGGAATATTTCTTTTGCTTGCGATTAAATGGAGACGATTTAAGAACGTCGCTTTTGTGAATTCAAAATTAATGAATAAAACATCGTTTGTTGTTGTTGTTGAACCGAGCCATTCTTCTCCATAACAAATCGATAGTGCTAAATCAAGTAATGCAAATGATTTGCCTGTTTTTTGAGGTGCTGTTAAGAGCATAAATTCGCCAGCCCGAAGAGCATTTTGAATAATCGGGTCATCTTTTTTAGGTGGTTTTTCACTATCACTAGCAAGTTCAATAAGCGGCTTACCGTCAAGACAGTATTCTACCCATTCTTTCCACTCAAGAAAGTCTTTTGCCCCTTGTTCTAAACCAATTAAGTATTGCTGCTTTCCGTTTCTAAGGACTCCTGGCATACGCACCATTTGGTTTGCGTTTTTATTCGCGGCATTTACAGGAAAACCTTGTTCTTCTAAAGTGGAAAATAAAAAGTCGACGCGTTCGTGGTATTCTTCTAAGTCGGCGGCGTTAATTTTAACCCATGCTTGTACGGAATTTGCTCCTGTATTCACAAGCGCGATGCAAGGTAAATTTAGAGCTTTATAATAAGCTAGCTGTTTTGCTAAGCTCATCTTAGGGTTATCGACTACTACATAACGATAGCGATAACTCTCGTTCGTGGCGTCTGGGCCGCCGTGAGTTGCATTAATGCTAATTAAAGCTCCTTCGGGACCATCGAGACTCTTCATTATTTTTTTGATCGCATCAGATTGATTAACGATATTACTTATTTTCTCTGATGTTGATTCTGGTGTATTAGACATCTTGAAGTCAATTGTTTCATCTGGATGGAAAGCAATTTCTACTAACTTCGCTAAATCTTTACGCCAGTCTGTGGCAGGCCATGGAATGGAAAGAGCTTCTGGATCAATACGATGGTTTTGAAGTAATTCTATGGATTGAGTATCTAATCCCATCGCTAGGACTTGATCTAATGGGATCATGCCAGCGGCGAACGTAGGCGAAGCATGGGCTACAGAAGGCGATGCTTGTGTGGACATGATTACTGGAGCTTCTGATGAGTCAGGGGCCCTTTCTTTTGTTCTCTTTTCAGAGGCAAAAGCCCTTCTAATAATTGATTCAGATTCTTCTTCGGAAAGCCCTTCTTCTTGAGCCTTACTACCTAGTTGAAAAGCCGCTTCCATATAAGTCCAGCCTTCTGATAAAGCTGCTTCTGCAGCCTTAAAGAGAGAATCTTTGACTTCATTTGGGGAGTGTTTTGTTTTTAAGAACTGATTTATTAGTTTTTTTGGGTCTTCCATAGCTAGCCTCTTTTGTCTTTTAATATAAAAGATTTATTTCGAATGAACCACGAATAAAAAGAAATTCCTTCCTATAAAGGTGTTTTTTATAAAAACATTATAGGTAACCTTTATTATCTTTAAGTTTAATAAGTCTCTTTTTTTTATAGGATTTTATCATGGCTGAAAAAACACCAGAGAAGTTTATTTTTTATATGCACCGCATGACTAAATTGTATCCTCCAAACAAGGAAGTTTTAAAGGATATCTCTTTAAGTTTTTTCTATGGAGCTAAAATTGGTATCATAGGCCCCAATGGTTCTGGAAAATCCACTTTACTGCGCATTATGGCGGGGATTGATAAAGAATTTCAGGGAGAAGCTTGGATTGAACCAGGTCGTACTGCTGGGTATCTTCCTCAAGAGCCTCAATTAGACCCAAATTTAACGGTGAAAGAAAATGTGATGCTTGCTGTGAAGAAAAAACAGGCCATCCTTGATTCTTATAACGAAATTTCAATGCGATTTGCCGAAGAATTATCTGATGATGAAATGAATCGTTTAATGGAAGAGCAGGGAAAACTTCAAGATATCATTGACGCTCAAGATCTTTGGAGTCTTGAACGCAATATTGAAATTGCGATGGACGCTTTACGTTGCCCTCCAGGAGATGCTGTTGTTACTCATCTTTCGGGAGGAGAAAAAAGGCGCGTGGCTCTTTGTCGATTACTTTTAGAAGAACCAGACTTACTTCTTTTAGATGAACCTACAAACCATTTAGATGCTGAATCTGTGGCTTGGTTGGAACGTCACTTAAGAGACTATAAGGGCTCTGTTATATTAGTCACACATGATCGCTATTTCTTAGATAATGTGACTAATTGGATTTTAGAAATCGATCGCGGTCGAGGAATTCCTTGGCAGGGTAATTACGCCGAATGGATTGATCAAAAATTGGATCGTTTGAAAAATGAAGAAAAAGGGGAGTCGGATCGCCAGAAACGGCTTGCTCGAGAACAAGAATGGGTGAAACAAAGTCCAAAAGCTCGTCAAGCAAAGAGCAAGGCTCGTCTTAAAGCATACGAGGAATTACTTGCTGCAGATCAGCGTGAACAGATTAAGGTCGCTCAAATTGCTATCCCAAATGGGAAACGTCTTGGCGATAAGGTAATTGAAGCAAGTGGCCTCCGTAAAGCATTTGGCGATAAACTTTTATTTGATGATTTATCCTTTACACTTCCTAGATCTGGAATTGTCGGCGTGATTGGCCCCAATGGAGCTGGTAAAACGACTTTGTTTAAGCTTGTCATGGGAACGGAAACTCCTGATGCAGGCGAATTAAAAATTGGTGAAACCGTTGAAATTATTTCGATGGAACAAGGTCGTGATAGTTTGGATGATTCTAAAACAGTTTGGGAAACCATTACTGATGGACGAGATGAAATAGTTCTTGGTGAAAGGAAAATGAATAGTCGTGCCTATTGTGGCTTATTTAATTTTACTGGAGCTGATCAACAGAAAAAACTCTCGGTCTTATCTGGTGGTGAACGAAATCGCGTGTTAATGGCAAAAAATCTTCAAAAACCAGGGAATTTGTTGTTCTTGGATGAACCGACGAATGACTTGGATGTGGAAACGCTTCAGGCTTTGGAACAAGCGGTTCTACGTTTTGCTGGTTGTGCTGTGATTATCTCGCATGACCGTTGGTTCTTAGACCGAATAGCCACTCATATATTAGCTTTTGAAGGAGATTCAAAAGTAGTTTGGTTTGAAGGCAACTGGAGTGAATATGAGGCAGATCGTCGTAAACGTTTAGGTGAAGATGCTGATAATCCAAAGCCTATTCGTTATAAAACGCTTTCTCGTTAAGGTTGTTTTTAAGGCTATTTAAACCATTTAAAAAGCTCTCGTTTTCTACGAGGGCTTTTTTAGTCTAGTCTCAGAAACTAGAATGCTTGAGATAGATCAAACGTAAAACGGTTAAATGCAAATCCTTCTGGAGATGCGCTTCCAAAATCTTTTTTGAAAGCGTAATCCAGTCGAAGGGTTAAGAATTGCCAGTGATAGCGAATACCAAGACCTACGCTTGCAGACATTTTCTCCTTAAATAAGTCGCTGTCTTTATCCATGACTTTTGTCCAATCCCAGAATTGGACAATTTGCCAGTTTTTCCATGAAACACTTGGAATATTGAAACGTAATTCTTGATTTAGTCTCAAGTATCTGGGAGTTAAACTGGTATTAATTAAGGTGTCTCCATCTTCTACAGATTCATAGCCTGCAAAGATACTTCTAAAGCGATAACTACGCACCGATCTTGCGCCACCTTGATAAAAAATACGGGCATCATCTTCAAGAGCTTCATTAAAGAATATGCCGCCACTACCACTAATGGCTCCAAGAAGTGTTCCTATAATAGGGAAGTAGAGGTTTGTGGTTAATTCACCATAGGTATAGGGATTCCCGATCATTTCAGTGCCTTGTAAGTTGATACCTGCACCTAATGTGGGTATGAATCGAATCCCTTTTTTCGGGTTGAAAAAATCATCCGTAAAATCAAAAGTAAGGGCGTTTTCGTATTTAAACTTAAAGATTTGGTCATTATTTTTATTCACAAAACGAGAGTCTAGGGTGCCACGAAATCGAATTTTTGAAGATAATCCAAAGGTGATATCACCACGATTAATGACTTCCATTCGTTCTTCAACGCTATCAGGATAAGCTGGAGGTGTGATCTTTTCATGATTAAATGAAAGACGATCTTCAAATCGAATGGCAGTAGGTATGAATGTTAATGCTGTTCCAAATAAAAGTGGGTTAGCATACCCTAATGCGATTTCTTGCTTATTTTGAGCGACAAACAGGTGTGTCGAAAATTCATGAAAAGAGCCAAAAAAGTTTTTATGGCGAAGGCTTGCGCTACCACCAAATCCATAGTATTCTTCAAAGAAAATGGAGTACTTTGCTTCTCCTGGAACACGTTCAATTACTTGAAGGTGAACGTCGGAAAATCCGTCTGCTCGTAATGAATCTTCAAGCTTGATTTGAGTAAATAATTGGGTCGAAAACAGCTTGTTTTTGAAAGAACTAAATTGTTCTCCATCAATTAAACTTTCTGAAGGAATTCTCCAAAGAGAATTTAACCAAGAGGTATCTGAAAGTCCTTCTTCTTGAGGAGCTTCTGTATTTGATTTACTAAGGGGTTTGAATGATTTACTCTTTATTTTTCCCATTAAAACTTGTGTTTTGGGATCAATACGAACTTGTAACATCACGACATGTTGAAGTGTATCTAAAAGCTCATTGTAATCAATGGTGGTATGTAAATACCCTTCTTTTCGATAAATGCTTTTAATGTATTCTAAATCTTCAATAATAGCTTCGGAATTGTACGCACTTTTTTTATTGGATTTTAATCGATGCTTGTTGATTTCAAGCTCTCTGTTCCCTTCTTTTACTGTGATATGAATCGAATCTAACGTATATTGAGGGCCTTCTGTGATATAAAAAAGATAACCTCGTTGAGCGCTATCTAACGAATAATATTCTCGTTGAATTTCTAAGTTGATATCAGCACTAAAATAACCTTGAGCATAATAAAGCCCAGTGAGCCCTTCTTTTGCAAGCTTCATTAGGAAATCTTGCTTTGTCGTATCCATTTGACCGAATTCTTTTGGTACATCTAAATTGTCGGTCAATTGAAAAGTAGAGAATAGGCTATTCCCTGAAAACTCGACATACCATGGATTTTTTATTTTATCGTTTGCGAAGAGGGATACGAAACAAAACAAGAAAAAGATTAAAATAAAGCGTTTCATTTTTCATCCTCCTCATCAAAAGGGCCTCGTTTATCTTTACATTGCCCAAAACCAAGAATACAAGGAGTCCAAAAACGATAAGAATAGTTGAAACCTATATTTTTTTCTACGCGGCTTTCAGAGTTGCTGGTACCTGTATTTGAAATATATTGTTTGGAAATAAGTACGCCATTGAGTGTTAATTTGGGGTCTAAGTGTTCTAGCTGATTTTGATCCTTTTCATTAAAAACAGGGAGCGTGTAATTAACCCCTAATTCAAGTGATTGGTCATAAGAAGGGTTTTCACTTTGATCTTGTGTGTATCCGAAAATGATACTAAGATCTTTTACCCAGCGATCGAGGGAAATAGGTACTCTAAAATAACTAGAATCCTTTTCAGAAGTCCCTGCGGAATTAAACAGTTGAATTTTCATATCAATATCGCCAATATATTCACCCCCCAGAGTTTTATTTGCTGTAGAGGAAAGGGCTTTTCCTATCGCTTTACCTGCTAATTTATTCCAATCAGTTAAGTTTGTCGTGTTTTCATCGGAGATACAGCCGAGAAAGATGTTATAATACATGGAACCCGCTGAAGATTCATTGCCACAAGAAGAACTCGGTATGACTTGTGGAGCTGTGACTGTTCCCATGATATTTAAGTTTATGGGGCAGGTTTCTTCTTCCTCTTTTTCTGTTGAATTACAATAAGGTAGTTCTTGGGAACTAGATACATCAAGAAGTCCTTTTTGCCATGCCACATCAGGCCAATATATTCGGAAGTAATCCAAATTAAATTCATACAGTTTTTCAATGCCTAAGAATCCTTCTCCAGAACTCGTTACATCGCCACGAAGGATTGGGTGTTGTGTTGTTCCAAGTAACCAAACATCAGCCGTCAAAGGAAATTTTGCAACACTTGTTACAATAGCAACGGAATCTTTTTGAGAGTCACTGATGTGAATAGATAAGTTGGTTGGACGGCCTCCCGCAATGGATGCTGTTTCTATAGAAGATTTTCTGAATTTTACTAAGGTGTTTTTGAACATGGTGAGTAAACGATCAATACTTTTTGGCGAAATATCAATGTCTATTTCTTTTTCATAAACGGCCTTGTCTATAAAGATAAATCCGTTGACAGAAGAGTTTTCAATACTGTTTTCTTTAGAGTGTGGAATATTAACATTTAGTTTACCCCTTAAATTGGCCGAGGCTTTACCAATGGAGGGTGAATTTAAATTATACGCGATTTCAAATAAATCAGACGAGATGATAAACTCATCTGAAAAGTCTTCCATTTGCCCAAATAAGTTTTTGATTTCAATTGAGTGGATGCTGTCATATGTTAAGGAATATTTTTCGGAGTAGAAACGAATGGCATCCAGTTCCATTTGATCTAAGTTGATTTGAACGGAGGCATTGATTTCTTCATCTAGCTCATTTTTAGTTTTTACGTTTGCTACAGAAACCACTTTGTCTTTCATTTTTCCATGGAGAGAAATGGGAATAGTCATGTTAAATGAAGGTATTTTGTAGAATGATTTATCTGAATAAAATTGAGCTTCAATTCCACTCAATCCTTTTTTTAGAGGAGCCTTCACATCAATTTGTAAATCGGTTTGAGTGATTTCTCCTGCATTTGCAGGTAAAAACCAAGATCCAGTCGCTTGAATAGAACCATTGAACGTTAATGAAGTATCAATAAAACCATCTGTCCATATTGTACCACCTGTTTCTGTGGCGTGAGATATATTTAGATGGCGTTTTGAATTAAATAAATCGCTTAATATAATTTGAGTATTTCCGTTCCAGCCACCGTTTCCTATTTTGAGATACGCATTTAGTTCAGCTTTATCTTTTTCTGTAAAAAGATTCACTCGATGAATACTTAATACGTCTTCTGAAATGTTATTAAATAAAATGCGATCAAAGTTGATGTTTCCTTGTAAACCAAATTGTTTGTTGTATGCAAGGTCTCCGCTAAAAAAGGCACTTTTGAAAGTGGAGTCTTGAAGTGGTTGTAAAATGAGGGGAATATCGAATTCATGTGAGGCAACCCAAGCGTGTAAAAGATCGACAGGTAAAATTCCTTTAGGAGTCGATTCGTTTGGAATTAGGAATGTGGCTTCTGCTTCGATAGCATTTTTATCGTGGTTAATTTTTGCGTTTTGAATAAAAATGGTATCTTGATTTTGTTTAACCGTCATTTTCCCTTCAATCATAAATTTGTCTAACATGGTGGATGCTTCTATTTCAGCATACCCTTCATTGCTATCAAAATTATGATTCCAAGAAGCTGTGACGGTTCCTTTAATCTTATTGAGTATATTTGATTTTGCTAAAGGAATGGAAGCAACTTCAATGTTATGTGTTTCTGCACTGATTTTTATACTGTCTTCAAAATCAATCCAAGCTTTGGCCGAACTATTAGGTAAAGTTAATTCCCAAGCAGTGTGTTGTTTTGGATGAGCCCATATGACTTCACCCGAGGCAAATAATGAATCTCTTGGAGTGAATATATTAATTGTTGGAAATATTATTCCATCTTCGTTAAGCACGAGATCTGTGACCACAGAATCGGCTTTCATGCCATAAGCATATGGGACGGGAGCAATTTTTGCATGTGCATGTAAAAGCCCATCTTGAAAATAGCCCGATATATGAGTAATGTCTTCTAGAATGACATTTCCACTAGTCCAATCTAAAGCCCAAGATTCTGTAGGCGTTATTCTTGCCTGATAGTCTATTCTGAGATTTGAATCTAAATTGGATAGATTAGCTTTTACTTCTGAGCCTCGTCTTGTTTTAATATCAGCTACAATGGAATTCCCTTTTTTCACTGCAGAATGTATTTGTACGTCAAGAGGCATAATTTGAGGACCAAATTCAGCACTCATGTCTTTTACACTTCCACGGAGATTGAAGTTCAAATCAAAATCCAGAGTTCCATGAAGTTCGATTTCTCCACCATCTTCATTACGTAGAAAGGCTTCGGCTATTATTTCCTTTGAGTCTCCTGAAAAAGAAATGTCGTTTCTTAAAGCTTCTAGAGGCCAAAATTCGGATGTATTTATTTGAATGTTTCCATTATAGATATAATTGGAGTGGTCTTCATTCTCTGAAAAATCGATCTTGAATTTTAAATCAGAAAGCGTGGGTATCCCTGTTGGTAGAGTATTTTCTGGTAACCATTGCTTTGGATCTTGAACGATGGCTTCTAGTTCTATCTTATAAGATCGAAGTTCATCTTTGGGAGCGTTGGCTTTGAGTTTGACCTGATCTTTTCCATTGATTGAATTTATTTTTATTTCAGATGCCACTTCTATATCGTCTAGCGATATCATTGCATTGATATTCAAAGAAGAAGCTAGATAACTTCCGTCTATGGTGTCTATAGATAATATGACGTTGTTCGCTGATTCATTGTTAATTTTTAGCCCTTGAGTTTTCCAAAAGAGAGTAGAATCGACTTCTACCAAACTAGAGTCTAATTCAATGAAAACGGGTATAGGTATTTTAATATTTGGAATTTTTATGGAGTCGAGTGAAAAGGGGGCTGAGGTAGAGTCTTTGGGTTGAGTAGAAAAGTGGCATTTTACATGCTCTACTTTTAATAAGGCCGATCGTTTGCTTGAAAGAAGATCAAAAATTCGAAAATGAGGCTTTTGGATTGAAATTGAAAAATCGGGGCTATAAACAAGGATAGAATCCCAGTGATGTGATAAAATATGATCTCTTGAATATTGAAATGGTTCTACTACTACGGAACCATAAGTCTGTTTTTCCTTTAAAAAATGATCCAGCCAATAAAAAAGAGTCCAAGCGGTGAAGACAACACTGCTTACAAAAATCGCAAAAAATGCGACAGCAATCAGTCTCCTTGACCAATTCTTATTTTTAGAAGACTGATGTTGAGGATCTGTTTCTTTAGACAACCTCCATAATATAGTTAGAATATGTATATTTCGTTTCAATTCAATTGTCTAAAAAGCTGATTTTTATATTTTTTGGACAAGTTATTTTAAATAGTTCTTCTACATGAGGATACAAATGAATTCGAAAAAAATTCTTTTACTTTCTTTTACTTTACTAAGCCTAGTTGGGTGTAATTCTTTGGGGACTAAAGAAGAGTTAGTCGCTCGTATAGGGAGTGAAAAGGTATATCTTTCCGATGTGGAATTATCACAAAAACTTGCTAATGCAGAAAAAAAATCCGCACGTTTTGCCGACATTTTTAATCAAGTTATTTTAAACGAGGGTATGGCTGCTGTTGCTCGTACCACGTATCCTGGAATAGCTTCAAAAGTGGACGATGATCTCAAACGCATGGATAACCGTCTAATGACTATGGTTTATCAGCAGTATCATGTTCTTGAAATGTTTGGATTTAAGCAAAGTGAAGTTGAAAAGTATTATGAGGCTAATAAAGATTCCTTCCCCATGGATTCAACTCAAACATTTAATGATATTCGAAAAAGTGTGGCTCAAAAGCTTTTTATAGAGGCCAATGCTGATTCCGTAAATCGTTTTATTGAACAGAATTTATCTAATTTTAGTGAACCAGCTCTAGCAGAACTTTATTTCTTTAAATCGGATACCAAGAAAGAATCATCAAAAATTGAATCCGCTATTCTTGCAAAGACTCCAATAGATTCAATCAAAGGAGTTAATCGTACAGTTGTAAATGAAAAAATATATCATGAATTAACAGCTCTAAAAGAATTAAAACCATTTATTTTTGGCGATTCAGCTCTTCCTGTGGATTCAGTTCCTAAGACCATTGCCGTTGTGGATTCCTTAAATGATTCCACCTTTTATACTGTACAAATGATTTCCAGAAAAGAAACGAAGGCCGCTGTTCTAGAAGAACATTTGGCTGATCTTCATCGTATGTTTATTGATAACTATACTCGAGATATGATGCGTGAATCTTATCGACGTTTTGAGAAAAAATATGACGTTGTAAAACAGCCTATATCTGACGCTGAAGCTAAGAAATATTATGATTCTCATATAGAATTATATAAGACATTACCTGGCTATAGCCTTTATCATATAGAGCATAGCGATTCAGCTATATTAAAGAAAGATGTTTTAGATCAGGTTTCTTCTCTTGATGATTTTAAGAAAAAAGCAACAGAATTATCTCAAAATACTTTTACAAAAGAACAAGAAGGTCTAGTAGGGAGTGTTAAAAAAAGTCATAGCATGCCTTATGGTATAGGGCTTGTTCCTCAAGTTTTTGATGAGTTTACGGGTAAACCAGCAGGAACTATTTCTTCTATTATAAAAGCACCAAAAACACAAAAATACCATGTATTTTATCTTGAAAAAGAAATCCCAGCAGAGCCAAAATCCTTTGATCGAGTACGTTCTACGGTTTTAAATGAAATAGCGAACGATGATAATCTAAAGCTGGATTCCTCGTTTGTTTTAGTCACTGCTCAAGGTAAGCCTTTAGTGAGAGAAAGTGATTTAATTGCTCTTCGTAATGAAATTCCAGAAAGTCAACGTGTTGCTTTTAATCGCACTCGTTTGATAGACTTTTTAACTCAATGGGCTGTATATGCAATGGAAGCGAAGTCTTTTGATCTCGATCAATCATGGGAATACAAGGCTTTTGTGCGTCAAACTCGCCGTGATCTCACGAATCAATATTTTAAAGATTCTTTAAGACTCAAAAAAGAATTTTCAGATGAAGATCTTAAAACCGTTTTTGATCAAGTTGGTGCGAAGATTGCTCCTACGGCCACCTTTGAAGAACTTATTCCACAACTGAAAATTTATTTAAAAACACCAGAAATTGTTCTTAAGAGAGAATATTATTTCAATATGGATGCTTATCGTTCTTTTGCTGATTTTGAAGCTGCTCGTGGAATGGTCTTTAGAAATATTTCTTCAATTGAAGAAAGTAATCAATGGAAACGTTTAGAAAGAGATATGTGGAGTAAGTATAAGGTAACCGTCTTTAATTCTAAGATGCCTGCTTTAAAAACAATTTTTTCTTCTGATTCACTCTTCTTAGAAGCAGAACAATTCTATAATAATCGTAAGCTAAACGAAGCTCGTGCTAATTATGAATTAATTCGTTCTCTTTATCCAGATAACGAAGCAGCCTACAAGAAAGCAACTTTTGAAATAGCAACGATCGACAATGAAAATGAAAGTTACAACAATGCAGAGTCTGAATACAGAGTCTATTATAGTCTCTGGCCAACAGATCCTAATTCAGAAAAAGCGTTATTTAGTAGAGCTTTTGTTTTGTCTGAAAACTTAAAAAATGATTCCTTAGCTCTTCCTTTATTTAAGGATTTCATCACGAAATATCCTAAAAGTGAACTCAAAGAGTCTGTGGAATGGTTAATTAAGAACATAGAATCTAATGGAAAATTGGCTCAAGAACTTGTGGAAAAAATTTCTAAAATAGAGGAGACCGATTCCTTAGGTTCAATTTCTGACAAAAAAGCCGAATAAATAAAATCTTCTTTTAGGGACCTATTTTTAGGTTCCTATTTTTACTTATATTTGCGAAACACAAAAAGGTGGTATTTTATGGAAATGACTTTTGCTATGATTAAGCCTAATGGCGTTGCCTCTGGCTTAGTAGGGCGAATTATTGAACGTTATGAGAGTGCAAGATTATCTGTTTGTGCTATAAAAATGCACCAGATGACTTCTGCTGACGCTAGGGGCTTTTACGCTGAACACGTGGAAAAGCCCTTTTTTGGTGAACTCGAAGAATATATGACTAAAGGCCCTTCTGTGATGCTTGTGCTCGGTGGTGAAAATGCTGTGGCAAAAGTCAGAGCGATTAATGGAGCCACAAATCCAGCTAAATCTGAACCAGGAACGATTCGTCATGATTTTGCCCCTTCCATGACTGAAAATGTGGTTCACAGTTCAGATGGTGTGGAAAGTGCCGCTAGAGAAATAGCTTTTTGGTTTGAAAAAGAAAACATTTACGCTTATGATGCAGCAAGTCAAAAAGCTTGTTGTGTGATGGCAAAATAATTGAATGAACTTTAAGGAGATACATCAATGGAATGGATAATTAAATACATCACATCCTCGATTGGCAAAAAACAAATAATGGGATGCACAGGAGCAATTCTTGCTATGTTCATTCTAGGACACATGGTTGGTAACATTCAGTTAATCAACTTGGATCCACTTGCCGCTCAGGCCTCTTATAACGCTTATTGTGAACTACTAACGGGTCATAAAGCTTTTATCTATACTGTAGAAGCTGTGATGATGGCTGTTTTTATTTTACACGTATTTTTAGCGGTAACATTAAAACTTCAAAATAAAAAAGCTCGTGGTGGCAGTGATTATGATGTCAATGCTAGAAAAGGCAAAAAGACTTTTGCTACTTTCACTATGATCTGGTCTGGCTTATTTGTTGTTTTCTTTTTAGTGTCTCACTTAATGTCCTTAAAATTTGGTGAATACTTTTTCTACCAGAGTCCTGATGTTGCTGATGGAAGAGTAATCCGTGATATGTGGCTCACCACCATCATTGCTTTTGCAGATATTAAGTTCTCTGCTTTTTATGTTGTAAGTATGTTTATTGTTGGGCTTCATTTGTTCCATGCGATTTCTTCTGCTTTCCAAACTATGGGAATAGCACACCAAAAGTGGACCCCATTTATTGAATTACTTGGCATAGTCTATAGTGTTGTTGTCGCTCTTGGTTTTGCTTTGATCGCTGTGGCTTCCTTTATTTTAGGGAACAAGCCTGAAACGCAAGATCTTATTGAAAAATCTAGAGATATTGGCAAGCAGAAAATGCTTGAAGAACAAAAGAAGATGGAAGAGGCTGAAAAAGGTGCTTTCATTTTGCCTTCTTCAATTGAAAATACTCAAGTTTCCTATGTTTTTGAAATGAACGGAGGCCGTTAATGATTCTCGATTCTAAAATCCCAGGTGGTCCGATTAGTGAAAAATGGACTCGTCATAAATTTGAATTGAAGCTTGTAAACCCAGCAAACAAACGTAAGTTTACTGTGATCGTCGTTGGTACAGGTCTTGCTGGTGCTTCTGCTGCAGCTTCACTTGGTGAATTAGGCTACAACGTTAAGGCTTTCTGTATTCAAGATAGTCCTCGTCGTGCTCACTCTATTGCTGCTCAAGGCGGTATTAATGCGGCAAAAAATTATACTAACGATGGCGACTCCGTATATCGTTTATTCTATGATACAGTAAAAGGTGGTGACTTCCGTGCTCGTGAAGCCAACGTTCATCGTTTAGCTGAATGCTCAAATTTGATTATCGACCAATGTGTGGCTCAAGGTGTTCCTTTTGGAAGAGATTACGGTGGTCTTTTAGATAACCGCTCTTTTGGTGGTGCTCAAGTTTCACGTACATTTTATGCTCGTGGCCAGACTGGTCAACAACTTTTAATTGGTGCTTATCAAGCAATGATGCGCCAAGTCGCTAAGGGAACAGTGAAAATGTTCCCACGTCGCGATATGCAAGACTTAGTGGTGATCGATGGTAAGGCTCGTGGTATTATCGTGCGCAACCTCGTTACTGGTGAACTTGAAAGCCATGAAGCTGATGCCGTATGTCTATGCTCTGGTGGTTATGGTAACGTCTTTTATCTCTCCACTAACGCAAAGGGTTCTAACGTTTCTGCTGCTTGGAGTGCATATAAAAAGGGTGCTGTATTTGCTAATCCTTGCTATACTCAAATCCATCCAACCTGTATTCCTGTCACAGGAGACCATCAGTCTAAATTAACTTTGATGAGTGAATCTCTTCGAAATGATGGCCGTGTTTGGGTTCCAAAAAAGGCTGGAGACACTCGTTCTCCAGATCAAATTCCTGAATCAGAAAGATTTTATTATCTAGAAGAAAAATACCCAAGCTTTGGTAATTTAGTGCCTCGTGACGTAGCTAGCCGTAATGCTAAAAACGTTTGCGATAACGGAATGGGTGTTGGTCAATCTAAATTAGCTGTTTACTTAGACTTCTCTGATGCCATCAAGCGTTTAGGTGTTTCTGCTGTCAGTGCAAAGTATGGTAACCTCTTCCAAATGTACGAAAAGATTACCGATGAGAATCCATATAAAGTACCTATGCGTATTTTCCCTGCAGTCCACTATACAATGGGTGGTCTATGGGTTGATTATAACTTAATGAGTACTATTCCTGGATGCTTTGTTCTTGGCGAAGCAAACTTCTCTGATCATGGTGCTAACCGTTTAGGAGCATCTGCTCTTATGCAGGGTTTAGCTGATGGTTATTTTGTGATTCCTTATACCATTGGTGGTTATTTTGCAAGCACAAAACTTGAGAAAATTTCTTCTACTGAAAAAGAATTTGAAGTTTCAAAGAAAGAATCTTCAGAACGTATTCATAAGCTTTTAAATATTAAAGGAAAGCGTACTGTTTCTGATATTCATCGTGAACTTGGCCACATCATGTGGGAAAACGTAGGTATGGGACGTAATAAAGCTGGCTTAGAGAAAGCCTTGGCTTTAATTCCTGAGTTACGTGAAGAATTCTGGAAGAATGTAAATGTTCTTGGCAGTGAAGGATCCTTTAACCAGAATCTTGAGCATGCTAGCCGTTTAGCTGATTTCCTTGAATTTGGTGAATTAATGGCTCAAGATGCTTTACATCGTGAAGAATCTTGTGGTGGCCATTTCCGTGAGGAAAGCCAAACAGAAGAAGGCGAAGCAAAACGCGATGATGAAAAATTCTGCTATGTTGGTGCTTGGGAATATAAGGGCAATAATCAAAAACCTGAATTATCTAAAGAACCTTTAACATTTGAAAACGTTCACCTTGTGACCCGGAGTTATAAATAATGAGTGGTAATATGAATTTGACTCTGAAAATTTGGCGTCAAAAAGATTCCAAATCGAAAGGACAGTTTGAAACAGTTAAAATAGGTGGCATTTCTCCAGATATGTCTTTCCTAGAAATGCTTGACACTGTCAATGAACAACAAATGAAAGAAGGTAAAGAAGGTTTTGCTTTCGATCATGACTGTCGTGAAGGCATTTGTGGTATGTGCTCTCTCGTGATTAATGGTATGCCTCATGGGCCTGACCATGCGATCACCACATGTCAGTTACATATGCGCAAATTTAAAGATGGCGATACCATTGTAATTGAACCTTGGCGTGCTTCAGCATTTCCTGTCATTCGGGACTGTGCTGTAGATCGCTCTGCATTTGATCGCATTATCCAAGCTGGTGGTTTTGTGAGCGTGAATACAGGCTCTGCTCCAGATGCAGCGACCATTGCTGTACCAAAAGACCAAGCTGATCGTGCTTTTGATGCTGCCGCTTGTGTTGGTTGCGGTGCTTGCGTTGCCGCTTGTAAGAACTCTTCCGCTATGCTTTTTGTAGCTGCAAAAGTAAGCCACTTAAGCTATTTGCCTCAAGGTAAAGTAGAAGCTAAAAAGCGTGTACTTGCCATGGTGGCACAAATGGATAAAGAAGGCTTTGGTAACTGCTCTAATCTCTACGAATGTCAAGCAGCATGCCCTAAGAGTATCACCGTAGATTTCATTGCAAAAATGAATCGCGAATACCTAGGTGCCACAGCTCTTTATGCAGAAAAAGTTTACGGCGAAGACATGTAATTCTTTTATCTAGTATTATCAATAGGGCTTTTTTCAAAAAAGGCCCTATTTTTTTTGTTTAAAAATAATTTTCTAAAAAAGAAAGCCCCTATAATCGTTTCACTTCAAGGGTCAAGAAAAGGGTTGCTAAAAGTAACAATAGGGTAAAGCGAAGAAACTAACTTAATTTAGGCGAGATTCTTTCCATTCTTTACTCTGACATTCTTTTTTTTTCTAATTTTACCTCGTATGTTTACAGGAATTATTCAAGCAACCGGAAAGATACTTTCTCTCGAATGGCGTGGAGATGCTTTATCTATGCGTCTTTTTGCTTCACAATTTTTTAAAGATAGTAAGGTGGGAGATAGCGTTGCAAATAATGGCGTTTGCTTGACTATTGAAAATTGTACTGAAGATGAGGCCACTTTTTGTTTGATTCATCAGACCGTAAAAAACACATCTTTTATTGATACTAAAGTAGGCGATCTCGTGAATTTGGAATTGCCATGTACACCACAAAGTTTAATGGGTGGGCATTTTGTAATGGGGCATGTAGATAGTGCGATCAAAGTGCACTCTCGCGTGGAACGAGAAACGGGAATCGAAGTCGAACTTGAGATACCAAGTGATTTGCGACGTTATATTATTCGTCGCGGTTCTGTTACCTTAAACGGCATAAGCTTAACCGTTGCAGAAAAGACTGAGCTTGGGATCGTTGTTGCTATTATTCCTGAAACTTTATTAAAAACAAATTTGGCCACTTGGCAGACAGGTACTCTTGTCAATATCGAAGTGGATATGATTGGGAAGTACGTCGAAAATTATTTAAAGGAAGCGAAACTTGCTTAATACAATTGAAGAAGCGATTGAGGATTTCCGAAACGGAAAATTTCTGATCGTCGTGGATGATGAAGATCGTGAAAATGAAGGTGATTTTATAATCGCAGCAGAAAAAGTGACGCCCGAAGCCGTTAATTTTATGTTAAAAGAAGGTCGTGGCGTGCTTTGTGCTCCTTTATCTATCTCCAGATGTAAAGCTCTAGGTTTAACTCGCCAAACACAAGAAAATACTTCTATTTTGGGAACACCTTTTACCATCATGGTGGATAAAATTGAAGGCTGTACAACAGGTGTTTCCGCTGCTGATCG
>JAAYXQ010000024.1 GCA_012515825.1 Fibrobacter sp. | reverse complement strand
TCAAACTTTATTTTTGATAAAGTTTACTATTATTTGAGTATGGCATATATAGCAATGGCCCGTAAGTGGCGTCCTAATTCGTTTCAAGATATGGTGGGTCAAGAACATATCGCTAAAACCCTTCAAAATGCAATTGAAGGGGGACGCTTGCATCATGCTTTTTTATTTACTGGGACTCGTGGAGTCGGCAAAACCACTTCTGCTCGTATTTTAGCCAAAACATTAAATTGCATGGGTTCAAATCCATTAACACCTTGTGGCGTTTGCAACAGCTGTAAAGATATTAATGGCGGCAACCCAATGGACGTTCTTGAAATTGATGCCGCTAGTAATACAGGTGTTGATAATATTCGAGAACTACTAGAACGTGTCCAATATGCACCCATGATCGGTAAATACAAGGTTTTTATTATTGATGAAGTGCATATGCTTTCTAATGGAGCTTTTAATGCTCTATTAAAAACACTGGAAGAGCCTCCTTCTCATGTGATCTTTATTTTTGCGACCACTGAAGTCAATAAAGTACCTCAGACGATTTTATCTCGTGTGCAGCGTTTTGATTTTAAACGCCTCACCACTCATCAGATTATTGATCGTTTGCAGTATATTTGCGATCAAGAAAAAATTACCACAGACGTAGAAGCTCTTGGGATATTTGCTGAAAAAGCAGATGGTTCCATGCGAGATGCTCTCACCTACTTCGATCAAGCTTATGCTTTTACAGGAAATGACTTAACAGCAAAATCTGTGCGCTCCATTTTAGGAGTTCCTCCTAATGAGCTCTACTTTATGTTGATTCACGCCTTTGCCATTCATGATATTAAAGAATGCTTTGAAATGGTAGATAAAGCGTGTTCCATGGGTGTTGAATTTTCTCCTCTTTTAGATGGTTTTGGTAAATTTTTAAGAAATTTACTCTATTCTCGCTTAGACGGAGTCACTGCTGAAGAGCTAAATATCACTTCAGAATTATTTGAACAGCTCAAAACAACAGCTTCGGAATTATCAAACGGAGATTTACTACGTCTTTCTAAAATTTTAACTGATCTCCAAAGCAAATTACATCACACGAGCAACCCTAGATTACTAGTGGAAACAACGTTTGCTCGAATGGCTTGGCTAGATCATATGACCGATTTAAGGCGAGCGTTAGCTGCAATCAACGACTCCCCAGACGCTTCTAATGAAGTGTTAAAAAAAAAAGTAAGTGAAGTTACCGCATCTCTTGATTCTATCACGAGTACTGCACCAACTTCTTCTTGGGAAATTGCTCCTACTCCTCAGTACACTCGCTATGAAATTTCATCTGCTTGGAATACGATCTGCCGTCAATTAAGCGATGATCATGATTTACTTTTTGCAGCCGTCCTGAATGGCACCTCCCTTTTAACACCCGATTTAAAAGCCACTCCATTTCCCGTGACATTGCAATTTAAAAGCGAAGACAAAAATGAAAGCAACTGGTCTTACAAACAATTTTTAAATAACACAGAGTTTCAAGAACGCCTTGTCCGTATTTTAGAAGATTACCTCCAGACCACAGTTGAACTTAAAGTAGCCCAGCGTCTTTTATCTGAAAGTGAATTACAAATTGAAGCCAAAAAAAAATTGACTCCGTATGAAAAAGACTTAGAAGAAGAAAAAATATTTACGATTTTAAATAATATTTTCGACACTGAATTAGTATTTTCAAGAAAAATTCCTAAAATTTACTCTAAAACAGAATGCGATAAAAATTATTGCGAATAACTTACAAAAGGATCTACTTATGAACATGCAAAAGATGTTAAAAGACTTGCAAAAAATGCAAACAAAAATGTCTCAAGCTCAAACTAACTTACAATCACAATCTTTTGAAGCAGAAGCTGGTGGTGGCATGGTCAAAGTAGTGATTAACGGGCAAGGGATTATCACTTCCATCAAAATAAACCCTAATGCTGTTGATAAAGATGATGTGGAAGCTCTAGAAGACCTTATTATGGCCGCTATAAACGCAGCCGTTAAGAAAAAGGACGACGCCGCTTCCTCTAGCATGAATGAACTGACTCAAGGAATGAAAATTCCAGGTCTATTTTAATAGTCCTTTTATCGATTATTTTATCCTGTTTATCTAAAAAACGGCCATTTGTACTAAACATAGGCAGGTATTTTTTCTAATTTGGCATCTAAATTCAGTGTTTAAATACAAGGAGATTTAAATGCCCAAATACTTTGCGGTAAATATCGCCGTTCTATTAATAATGGTGATACCGTCTTGGTCTGGCCAAATTTATACCCGAGAAGAGGCAGTTAAAATAGCTCTTGAAAAGGCTTCCTCCATTCAAGAAGCTGAGCAATCCTTACAATCGGCTACTGCACAGGTGGATCAGGCCTATGGAAATGCATATCCATCTATTGACTTAAGTGTTCAATATGCTCGTACTTTTGGCGTTTCAGATGTTGAACAATCCACTAGCATTAGCGAAATGCTCGATGCTAGTGCCGATATGAATGACCACATTATTGCAGGGACTCTTGATGGCATGATGTATGGACTAAGTGCAATGAAGGGTTTTCGTTGGGGTACTCAAGTCGGCTTATCAGCAAATCAAGTACTTTACGCCCAAGGAAAAGTGACTACTGGAACGAAAATAGCAAAAGTATACAAACGCTTAAGCGAAGTATCTTTAGATCAAGCTAAGCTTCAAGTCCGATTCGATGTGGAAAAAGCATTTGATCAAGTCATTTATCTTGATTCAGCTGTTGCCATTTATGAAGCTAGTATTGAACAAGCAAAAAAACACTTAGATTTTGTAAATCAAAGTTTTGAAAGTGGTCTTGTCGGAGAATTAGACCGAGTTCGTGCCGAATTACAAGTGGATGAGCTTAGTTCTGGTTTAGAAAGTACTAAGAAAAAACAACTTCTTGCTAAAAATGCCCTTTTAAATACCATGGGACTTTCTTGGACAGCAGATATCTCCTTTCAAGGAGATCTTCGTGATCCAGCCTCATTTACAGCCACTCTTCCAGATACCTCTATGACTGGAATTCGTAAAAGACGTAAAGAATTAGTTCTATTAGATGCTCAACAAGAAATGTACGACTTAAATGTTAAAATTGAAGAAGGTGATTATAAGCCTATGGTCGTTTTAGGTGGTTCCATTTCTTATGCTCATGGTGGAAACGAGTGGAATGACTGGAAAGCCCCAGACTGGGATGAAAATATTTCTAAAAAAGTCTACTTGTCTGTCACCATGAATTTATTTAATGGAATGCAAACCAAAGAAAACATCACCATGGCCAAAACAGACTTACGAAAAGCACAAATCCAGAAAGAGTCTGCTGAACGCGGTATTCGTTTAGAAGTAGAATCAGCTGTTAATTCTTATGAAGATGCTCAAAAGCAAATTACCATAAGAACTAGACAAGTTGAACTAGCCAAAAGGAACCTTGAACTCACCGAAGCGGCTTATGGCGTAGGAAAATCACCCCAATTAGATTTACTAGATGCCAACTTGAGTTTAAGAAACGCCAAATTAGATTACATGTCCGCAGTCGTTGATTGGAACACTGCTTATAACGCTTTACTAAAAGCCACCGGAGAATATTAAGAGGTTTATTATGACAATTCAAAAAAAGCTCCTCCT
>JAAYXQ010000206.1 GCA_012515825.1 Fibrobacter sp. | reverse complement strand
TAAAGAAACCAAGCGAAGAAGTGTTTAATACGGTAAAAGAATTAGTGGATGAATCTAATGAATTACGTACGAAATTTTCTTTTGGTGGAACAGGTCGCTTATTCCATAAAAAATTAATGGAATTAATCGATTTAGCTACTGATCAATTGGATGAAACCTCAGTCAATCACATTACAGGTCTCATTTCTATGGCTGATTGGTTGAAGTTATATATTGATAAAACCACTTTAGAAAATAAGGCGTTTTTAACATATCAGCATTTTAAAGAAAAACCTAAAGGGCCATTAAAATCATTATTACCAATGTTTGATTGGCTTAATTTTGAGCGACCAGATGGACTATGAACTTTCTAAAGAACCTTTAATATCCGCCTCTCAAATTGAGGGGCGTGTTCTAGAATTAGGGCAAGAAATTTCTTCTCAATTTTCGGTGGACTTAGTTTTAGGGGTTCTTACTGGTTCTTTTATTTTTGTAGCCGATCTAGTTCGCACTATGCCAAATCCAGTTCAGATTCGTTTTATTAAAGCCTCAAGTTACGGGCTTTCTCAACATAGTTCAGGAATAGTCAAAATAAATGGTTTAGATGAAATGGACTTAAAAAATAAGAACGTTCTTGTTGTGGATGATATTTTGGATTCAGGGAGAACGTTATCTTGCCTTTTAGAACAAGTCCGTTTAGCGGGAGCGAATATTGTAAAAAGTGCTGTTCTTTTAGATAAACCTTCTCGTCGAGAGGTCCCTTTAGAAGCTGACTTTGTAGGCTTTTCGATCGAAAATCATTTTGTGGTTGGCTACGGATTAGATTATGCTGAAGGATATCGCTCATTGCGAGCGATTTATAAGATGAGCATTCCATCTCCATAACTAAAAAGTTTCATTTTGTTTTTAACCGCTTCTGCATAAGCTGCCAGAGTATTTTCTCTTCCATACAAAGCGGCAACAAGTAAAATTAAAGAACTCTTTGGCCAGTGGAAATTAGTGAGTAATCCATCAACGATTTTATACTGATACCCTGGATAAATAAATGCGTGAGTAATCCCTTTTTGTGCCGTGAGCTTTCCATCAGGAGAAGCGATCGTTTCAAGTACTCTTGTGCTTGTAGTTCCAACAGTAATGATTCGCCCTTTTTTCTCTTTTACGTTATTAATGAGGCGTGCATTTTCTTCAGTGAGTTCATAAAATTCACCATGCATATGGTGCTCTCGAAAATCTTCGACAGAAATATTTTGAAAAGTACCTGGCCCAACGTGTAAAGTTACTTCTGCAATGGAAACGCCTTTGGCTTTTAACTTGTCAAGCATTTCATTACTAAAGTGAAGGCTCGCTGTAGGGGCTGCGACTGCACCTGCGAACTTTGCAAAAATCGTTTGGTAAGCTTTTTTATCATCTTCGTCATCAGGCCTTAATATATAAGGTGGTAATGGAACGTGTCCTTGATCATTCATCACCTGCTCAAGTTCCGCTGGTGAAACACTAAAACGAAGGACTCTAGCACCATCTTCTTTTATTTCTTCGACAGTCACGGAAACGCCAGCAATTGAAAGTTCTTTTCCAACGGTAAAGGCTTTTCCTGGTTTAACCCAAGCTTCCCAACGTGCTTCACCAGATTTCGCAGGAATCAAAGCTTGTACTAGAAGAGTCTCTACATGGCCTCCAAAAGCGGTGTTTCCGAAAAGCCTTGCTGGAATGACTTTTGTGTTATTGACGACAAGACAATCTTCTGGTTGAATTAAATCGACTATTTCGGCTGATGGAAGAATGGATCGAGTGGTCCCATTTTTAGGACAGTAGAGAATATTTGTTTTCCCTTTTCCTGCAGTTCGATTAGCTATTAATTCTTTTGGAAAATCAAAATCGAAATCAGATAACTTATAAGAATTCATGGATGAGAGCCTTTAAAAAATATAGTGGCGAAAAGAAGGTTTACTGAAGTAAATTAAAATTATGACTTAAGTGCTTTTAATGAGGTTTGAATCATTTTTTTTATTTCTTCTTTAAAGAGAACAGGTTCAATGATTTCAATATCAGGCAAAAGCCCAATAATCCATTTTCTTAAATCAGGAGAATCGTATAAATTCAATTCGATAGTAGAATGATTTTTTTGTTTTTTTATTTTAGCGGGTGGATTAAAATGAGACTCTCTGAATTGGCTTTCTAGCCAAGGTTCTTTAACAAGTAGAAGCAGTTTAAGAATAACTGTTTTTTCACTATCTCCTACCCATTTACCATAACAGTATTTATAAAAATTTTGGACATCTATTTCTTGGGGTTTGAAAAATTCTTGCATAAGAGATTCTTGACGAATCCTCTTCACCACAAGA
The DNA here is from genome assembly GCA_012515825.1 of Fibrobacter sp. GTDB lineage: Bacteria > Fibrobacterota > Fibrobacteria > Fibrobacterales > Fibrobacteraceae > Fibro-01. The sequence goes on along the minus strand of JAAYXQ010000206.1, from coordinate 5,254 downwards.
AGTTTTGGCTTTACATTCTTTGTTTTCTCTGTAGAATAAGCGAGGTAAAGAGTCCCCATTCGAAGGATTAATTTTAATGGTCTAATTTCTAATTTCTGGATTTCACCGCTAGAACCTTGCATATAATGCACCTTCATGCATTGGCCTTTTTTTATTGCCGTCAGGTATCGTTCTATTCGTGCTTCAGAAATATCGTATTCAGAAAAAGGGCCGTGATCAATAATGAAATCAGGGTCTAAGGAAATAGCTTCGGGGGCACAATCTGTTTCAGGTGTTTTCCCTTCTAGAGCATCTATCGCTTTATTGATTACTTTTGTATAGCGAATTTCAGCATGATCTGTAAGTTCTTTGTGAAGTTTTCTTAGAGAACGAATTAATGGAGCATTGACATTGTTTTTAGTTTGTTCTATGAAGAATCGTCTAGGCTGTCCAGGATTCTTAATTTTTCGTAGACTGCTGTTTTCTTTGCTTAAGTCTTTTAAAAAACGAAAAATAGTTCGTGTATTGCAATCCATATAATTCGCCAATTCTTCAACCGTAGCAGGGGAAGTCATTAATCGCAATTTTAATCGATTAAGTTTTTCGTATGTGGAAGCCATTTATTCCTCTGATGGTTGAACAATACGTAGTTTGTTGTCAATGGAAACTTTTTTTGTAGAACGTATGGCAGTAAAATAGGCTTGACTTTTTTGTAAAATAGAATGGACGCGCCCTTCTAAAATCATTTTTTTCCCATTGCATGAAACACGAATACAGGTATCTTTTAATTTAGGATGTTCTTTTAGTGCCCTAGCTGCATTTAAGCATAATATTTTATGGGTGTTTGTTTCAGCAGGGGACAATTCTAAGAGAAGAGATAATTCACGAATTCCTTCAAGCACCTCTAACCTTTTTTCTAAATCCGCAGGTGTTGCTTCAAATGAGAAATAGCATCGAACAGTCACTTTTCCATTTTCTACGTTCACATCATAGTCAAAAATAGGCAGGCTTAAGTCTTCTAAAACAGATAGAACATTTGATTTTAATAAGTTATCAGAAATGGTAACAGAAGGGTCTACCTGAATAAAGTCAACACAGCCACGTACGGCAGGTATGTTTTCTAAAAATTGTCGAATTTCTTTTTTTAGTCGAATATTAGGGACATTGCCTTTGATAAAAACAATTCCTTGCGCCACTTCATAAGAAAGAGCAGAAATAACTTCAGGGAAAGTATCTTTTAGCTTAAAACGAATTAATTCATGAAGCTGGGCATTGGGTGTCGTTTGATAAGCTTCTGGGAGAGTCATGAATAAAAGGATGTTATTGTCTAATAATACAGCGAGTTTTTCTTTTTCACCATCGCTTACAATACCAACCACTTTCCCGAACGCATCTCGAGGAACATGATAGATGGGATCTCCAATCAACGTTTGCCCGCTTTGTACAGGAAGAAGACGATACCCTTGCGGATATTCTTCAACTTCTTCTTCATTAAAAGGACGTTCTATTTTTTGATCAGGACCATTATTGTAACTGATGACAATAATTTCTTCCGTGGCAGAATGGAAAACACCTTTAACTTTACCTGGTCTAGGAGTTCCTTTGACATAAAGCCAATTTCCAGGAATAATTCGATTATGGCCTAATATTTTCACATATTCTGATTTATGAGAATCGCAGAAAAAATTGAATTCTTGTGAAAAAGCAATAAAGTAAGTGGAACAAATCTTACAGGAACAGAGCAAAGGAATATGAGGGCGAATCCCACCCCGAGTGGAGTACGGCTCACGAGCAAAAATTTGATGAGAACAGACTTTTTGACAGCGCCTGCAAAATAAAAGTTCACTCGTTATGGGGTATAGAAAAGCCTTTCTCATGGTTCCATTAATGGTTCCGCATCTAGAATTCGACTCAATACGTTTTGTTTTCCAACTAACTCAAATATTTCCCAAAGACCAGGCCCGGCGCTAACTCCAGAGACTGCAAGACGAACAGCTCCCACTAAATCTCCTAAGCGAAGACCACTTGATTCAGCAAGAGCATGAAATGCTTGTTCTATAGAAGAGGCATTAAACTCAGTAAGAGGCTCAAGTGCTTTTCTTACAGATTGAGCGATTGCTCTAGAACCAGCACCCCAATTTTTAGTCTTTGCTTTTTCATCAAACGTTTTAGGAGTTGTAAAAAAGTAAGAAGCCATTATAGGTAGATCTGTTAAGAAATGAGCGCGGTTTTTTAGAAGTTTAACAACAGCTAGAATATAATCTTCAGAAAAAGAAGAAGTTTTTATTTCAATGGCTTCTAAACCTTTGACCATGTAGTCTGCTAAGAATTTTTCATCCGCTTGATGAATATGTTGGCCATTCATCCATTGTAGCTTTTTCTCATCAAAAGCAACAGCCTTAGGATTGATGCGTTCTAAGGTGAATACATCAATCATTTCTTGAATCGTCATGACTTCTCTATCATCACCTGGGTTCCAGCCAAGAAGCGCGAGAAAATTAACAAGTGTTTCTGGTAAGAATCCTAAATCACGGAAATCACCAACAGAGGCGGCGCCTTTGCGTTTTGAAAGTTTACCGCCACCAGCAGCAAGAATAACAGGTAAATGACAAAATACAGGAGGTTCCCATCCAAAGGCTTTGTATAATAAAACATGCTTTGGAGTAGAACTAATCCATTCATCGCCTCGTAATACATGAGACGTTCCCATCAAATGGTCGTCTACCACGCTTGCAAAATGATAAGTGGGGTATTGATCTCTTTTAATTAACACTAAATCATCTAGAAGTTCATTTTGATATTCAATATGTCCACGAATTAAATCGTCAAATCCTGTGATTCCCGTTTCTGGAACCTTAAAACGAATCACTGCTTTTTCTCCGCGAGCAATGCGTTCTTCGGCTTCTTCTCTGGGGATGTTTCTACAGTGACGATCATAACCAGTCACTACGGCTCCAGACTTTTCCTGAGCAGCTCGCACTTCTTGTAATCTTTCTTCAGTGCAAAAACAATAGTAAGCATTACCTGAGTCCAATAATTTTTTTATTTCTCTTGCATAGATGTCTAAACGTTCGCTTTGAAAGTACGGGCCAACATCTCCTTCGCAATCAGGACCTTCATCCCACTGAAGTCCAAGCCATCGAAGATCTCGTAATAAATCATGAAGGGCTTCTTCGTTATAGCGTTTACGGTCTGTATCTTCAATGCGTAAGTAAAAAGTGCCCTTCATCGCTTTTGCAAAAAAGTAATTGTAAATGGCTGTACGAGCCCCACCTACATGAAGGTAGCCAGTAGGGCTTGGAGCAAAGCGAACACGAACAGGGCGATTGGAAGCAGACATAATATCCTCTATAGAAACAGAAATACTTTATGGGTAATCCAAAAAAACGACTTTTTTAAAGAACCCCTAATGACAAAAAATAGCAAAAAGAAGAGAATTAAGCTTTCACATAAGAATAAAAACAGCCTTTATCATCGAAGAGGACCTCAGCAGCGCTTCTTTTATAGATCATTCCCTTTCCTAGCCTCATTTTTATTAGTTCTAAAAGCTTCATATTCCCTTTTATCAAAGCTTTTTCTAAATTACCAAATTATGGCTTTACAATTTTATAATACCGCTACTCGCTCCAAAGAACCGTTCACTTTACCTGAAGGCGTACCTGCAGTACGCATTTATTGTTGCGGTCCTACAGTCTATCATTTTGCGCATATAGGTAATCTTCGCACTTATATTTTTGAAGATTTTCTTAGGCGGACTTTAGAATACTATGGCTTTACGGTAAATCATGTTGTGAATATTACCGATGTAGGGCATTTAACAAGTGATGGCGATGACGGTGATGATAAAATGGAAAAAGGCGCTTTACGTACAGGTAAAACCGTCTGGGAAGTCGCTGATTATTACACACAAGCTTTTATGAAAGATTGGAAGGCTTTGAATATCGTAGAACCTTCCATTTGGTGTAAGGCCACAGACCACATACAAGAACAAATTCAGTTAGTGCAAACTCTTGAGAAAAAAGGGTATACTTACCGTACTTCGGATGGCATCTATTTTGACAGTGCCAAATTTCCTCGCTACCCTGATTTTGCTCATTTAGACGTAGAAAATTTACAACAGGGCTCTCGCATTGATATGGGAGAGAAACGTTCTGCAACGGATTTTGCTTTGTGGAAATTTAGCCCACAAGATCAGAAACGTGCCATGGAATGGGATAGTCCTTGGGGAATCGGTTTTCCTGGATGGCATATTGAATGTTCTGCGATGGCGATGCATCATTTAGGAGAAACTCTTGATATTCATTGTGGTGGTTCTGATCATGTGAGAGTGCATCATACCAATGAAATTGCTCAAAGCGAATGTGCTACTGGAAAACCTTTTGCTCGTTTTTGGATGCATGGTGAGTTTTTACGCATGGGCTCTGATAAAATGAGTAAGAGTGCGGGAGAATTCCTAACGGTTTCTCTATTACAAGAAAAAGGCTTTAATCCATTAGATTATCGCTTATTTGCACTAACTAGCCATTACCGCAACTATTTGAATTTTACTTGGGAAGCTCTTGAAAGTGCAAGAGAATCATTAAAAAGCCTGCACAAAAAGACAGATGCTTTGATTGGAAAGGCTGGTTTAATTCAAAGCGAACTTGCTCTTCGTTACAAAAATGAATTCCAAGAGGCTATTGGAGATGATCTCAATATGCCAAAAGCGCTTGGTATTTTAAATAGCATGCTAAAAGAAGATCTGGAAGAATCAGAAAAAGCGGCCTTAGTTCTTGATTTTGATCGAGTATTAGGCTTAAATCTTGGTTCTGTTCGAGAAGAATACGCTCCAAAACAAGAAAACATCGATGTCTCTAAGATAGAAGCGTTAATTTCTCTGCGAAACGAAGCCAGAAAGAATAAGAATTGGGCGGAAAGTGACCGCATTCGAGATGAATTAAAATCGATGAATATCACTATAAAAGATGGACCAAATGGCACAGAGTGGAGTTTATAGGTAAAAAGCAGTGATTCAGACGAGGTATTCTTCTTTTTTATCTCTTCTACGTAGACATGAAAGGGTCTTTTTTTTACCTTATCCCCATTAAAAACACAAATGTGTGTTTTTGATCTAAAACAAGTTTTAAGTGTCCAAAAATATAAGCTTTATTTCAAGGTATTTTAAAATATGGCATCAACACCTAAACCAGAAGAAACAAACGAATTCCTAGAACTTTTAGGCGATTTATGGAAGTATAAGTTTGCAGTGGCTTTTTTCTTATTATTGTCTGGTTTG
>JAAYXQ010000205.1 GCA_012515825.1 Fibrobacter sp. | reverse complement strand
TCTTCTCCATCAGAAGTAATTGAAATCGTATTTGCATTTTCACTTGCCGCTCGAATCACTAGATTATAAGTCCCAGGATTTTTCACGTCCACAGTGTACTCTACCCATTCACCAGCAGTGGCCCAGCCTAAATTATAACCAGCCCCTTCATCTGTACAATCTTCTAAATCCACATCTTCTTCTGTACGGAAACTAGCACCACCATCATTCCCTGCAGAATCATCAAAATAGGCACAGCCATTTCCACAGTCGTCATAATTTTCAAACTCCACTTTTCCAGGAATAGCATGCGCTACGCCTTGGTATGGTGTTTGTACAGGAAAAACATCTATTGTAATAGAAGCTTGCCCCTGATTCCCTTCACTATCTGTGGCGATGGCGGTAATTTGATGATTCCCTAAAGAAAGAGACGTTAAAATATACGTATAAGGAACAACAGATTTTTCTTCTAAAAGAATATTCCCTTCTTTGAGTTCTAGCTTAACAATAGTTCCTTTTTTCGCGGTCGCATTGACTTCTAGCGAGACCTGTTCGCCAACAGAAACTTCATTAGAAGTAACACTTAATTCGACAACAGGTCCGTCTAAAGAGCCTAATAGTTCAAGCATTTTTTGAGCGTAACGTTCACCAAATGTTTGATACCCAGCACGCGTAAAATGAAGTGTATAACTAGCCTCTTTTAAAGCAGGGCAATCAGCAGCAGAAATTAAATGCCCATTAGGAATCATGTTTGCCGCTTCAGCAACAGCATCATTACGATAACCTAAATCACCGCCCGCCGCTGTGGTGGCGAGTTCTCCAATTAAAATCGGCACCTGAGTTGGGTCAAGTTTCAAGTCTGCAATAATATCGTCATAGACTTTTTTTACACGACTAGGCCAATCTGCCATTTGATAATCCGCTTCGCCCTGATGGAAAAGAATCCCTTTAATGACACCTTCTTTTTTCGCTATTTCTCCCATCTCAATAATGCGTTTGTAGGGATCTCCACCATATTCATCTAAATATTGAATCCACCATTCATTAGCACTACGAGCCTTGCTGATATAAGATGCACTTGTCGCTTTGTCAAACAAGCTAATGCTTTGCCCTCCAATAGCAACATTGGCAATCCCTATTTTTATGGATGCTGGTAATTCTTGGACCATTTTACGCCCAAAAAAGTCAGCGATTCCCATCTTCGATTGGCTATGACCCATAGGAGGAATTCCTGGGTAAAATTGCCCTACCGTTTGCCCTGAATGCTTGGCTGCACGAAGTACAAAAAACCGAGGATCAGGCGTTTTATCTTCAGCAGTGGGATCTGCTTGCCCAGACATATTCGATTGTCCAAAGGCTAAGTAAATATGGAAATTTGGATCTTGTCCATAAGTCATGGACAAGAAGCAAATACACAAGAATAAAAACAGAGGTATCATTCGTTCTCTTTAATTCGCTTGGTATGGAATCACTTTTGTTAGTAACAAAGCTCCGTTTTTATTTACTACAGTCATAAGCACCTTTCCAGATTTTAGATTAGGTAACTCACCACCATGTTCTCCAAGCTCACCAAGGAATTGGCCTTGAAGATCAAAAAGACGGATTTTGGCTCCAGCAGGTGCGCCCTCAAGATTGATTCTGTTATTGGAGAAGTGCATTTGCATTTGAGTTTCTAATTTTTGAGCCAATGAAATGGTGTTTAACTTAAATTCCATGTAGTTTAAGTTCACATATTTTGCACCAAAAGTCACACGAATCACTTGTCGACCCGCGTTTAGATTAACACCAGCTACTTTTACATCTTGCCACTTTTGCCATCCACCTGTAACTGGAATAGCGATTGGTTTTACAATTTCTTTTCCATCCACAGTCATAGAAAGAGTATTTGCATTTTCACTTGCCGCTCGAACAACAAGATCATAAATGCCAGGGCTTTCTACATCTACAGTATACTCCACCCATTCTCCTGCGGTGGCCCAACCTAAATTATAACCAGCTCCATCATCGGTACAGTCTTCAATATCTACATCTTCATCTGTACGGAAACTAGCTCCACCATCATTCCCTTCAGAATCATCAAAATAGGCACAGCCATTACCACACACGTCATAATTTTCAAACTCAATCTTACCAGGAATTTTTGAAACCACGCCCTTATATGCTGTTTGTGGAGGAGAAACAACAACAGTTCTTCCATCTGAGCTCGATTTTCCACTATTATCAGTCACTACAGCCTTTATACTATAAGAACCTAAAGCCACATTAG
>JAAYXQ010000023.1 GCA_012515825.1 Fibrobacter sp. | reverse complement strand
CGGAGAACATTGGTTCGCCGTCTACTTTATACCCCTTGGCTGCAACAGACTTGAAGCCTGCTGGTGCGTTTGCTAGTTCGGACTTGTCATAAACCTTGATACGAATGGCTGCATGAGGGCAGACCATGGCGCACTTACCGCACTGTACGCAAGTATTGGAATCCCAAATAGGAATTTTAAGGGATAAGTCGCGTTTTTCGTATTTGGTGGTAGCAGAAGGGAATACACCATCAACAGGCATTTTAGAAACAGGAAGAAGATCGCCGTTTCCACGAATGATTTCTGCAGTGACGGTATTCACGAATTCAGAAGCCTTTCCATGAATTGGAGCGCGCAATTCTTTTGTGCTCGTGACTTGAGCTGGAATCTTGATCTCAGATAAGTGTGCTAATGAAGCATCAATGGCATCCCAGTTCTGTTGAACCACGGTATCACCTTTCTTAGCATAAGTCTTCTTGGCATAGTCTTTGATCAATTGAATCGCTTTGTCTTCAGCTAAAATGCCGGCTTTTGCAAAGAAGCAAGTTTGCATAATGGTGTTAATACGACGACCCATGCCAGTTTTTTCTGCGACATCATAACCATCAATTACAAAGACGCGAATCTTTTTATCGATAATTTGTTGTTGGACTAAGCGAGGGAAAGTATCCCAAGCAGTGTCTGGACCATGAGTGGTATTTAAAAGGAACACAGCACCCGTTTTTGCAAATTTAAGCATGTTAATCAAGCCTAAATGTGGGGTATGGTGACAAGCAATAAAATCAGCTTCGTTTTCACCTATTAAATAAGGGGCATTAATGACTTCTGGCCCAAAACGCAAATGAGACGTTGTCATGGAACCAGATTTCTTAGAGTCGTAAACGAAATATCCTTGAGCAAAGTTATCGGTATAGTTAGCGATAATCTTAATGGAGTTTTTGTTTGCTCCAACAGTACCATCAGCACCAAGACCGAAGAACATGGCTTGAATAAACTTCTTTTGAAGCTTAAATGAAGGGTCTACAGTTAAACTGGTATGAGTAACGTCATCGTTAATACCAACAGTAAAACGAGCTTTTGGATCCTTTTTAGCGCATTCATCAAATACAGCTTTGACCATGGCTGGTGTAAATTCTTTAGAAGATAAACCATAACGGCCACCGATAATCTTAGGAAGAGTGGATTTACCAGCCATCACAGATTCGGTTACAGCAGTCAAAACGTCTTGGAATAGAGGTTCGCCAGCAGAGCCTGGTTCTTTGCAACGATCAAGAACAGCAATGGTTTTTACTGTTTTTGGAAGAGCAGCCATAAAGGCATCCATAGGGAATGGTCTATAAAGATGAATGTTGATAACACCAATTTTTTCACCTTGAGCGACTAAATGATTCACTGTGTCTTCAACAGTATCAGCACCAGAACCCATAATCACAATCACTCGTTCCGCATCTTTAGCACCTACGTATTCGACCAAATTATACTGACGACCAGTAAGAGAGGCAAATTGATCCATGTATTTTTGGACAATTTCAGGAAGCGCATTGTAGAAAGGATTGACCGTTTCACGACCTTGGAAATAAACGTCTGGGTTTTGAGCCGTACCACGAATCGTTGGACGATCTGGAGTTAAGCTGCGATCACGACAAGCTTTTACGAGCTTTTCGTCAATCATAGCACGAATAACGGAATCTTCCATTGCTTCGATTTTCATCACTTCATGCGAAGTACGGAAACCGTCAAAGAAGTGCATCATTGGAACGCGGCTTTTTAAAGTTGCTGCGTGAGCAATTAAAGCTATATCTTGACATTCTTGAACAGAAGCAGAGGCAAGCATTGCAAAGCCAGTTTGGCGACAAGCCATCACGTCGGATTGGTCACCGAAAATGGATAAGCCTTGAGCTGCAAGAGAACGAGCAGTAACATGGAAAACAGTAGGAGTTAATTCACCCGCAATCTTGTACATATTGGGGATCATCAATAGAAGACCTTGAGAAGCTGTAAAAGTAGTAGTTAATGCTCCAGCTTGTAATGCACCGTGAACGGTACCTGCAGCGCCACCTTCGGACTGCATTTCAAAAACAGATGGTACTTGACCCCAGAGATTCTTTTTACCAACGGCACTCCATGCATCGGAATGTTCGGCCATTGGGCTAGATGGGGTAATAGGATAAATAGCAATCACTTCACTCAATTTGTGAGCAATATTCGCGGTAGCTTCATTGCCGTCTACCGCAATCATTTTCTTTGCCATGGACATCTCCATTAATGTGGTTCAATAAACTT
>JAAYXQ010000022.1 GCA_012515825.1 Fibrobacter sp. | reverse complement strand
TTAGAATTTTCTTAAATCTTTATGTTAAACTGGACTCCTTCAATTGGTGATCTCACCCCCATTGCATGGTCCACTGTATTTTTATTTTCTGATATCTGCACTTGCTTTTGTAACTGCTTTTATTTGACATAAACAAGCAGCTGGACATTCAATCGCTCTTCACTGAAATTGGAAGGGTTGTGTCTTTAGTCGGGGTTGGTATGAAGAGCCGTTTGGTACAGTTTTTATTTATTCTTCTAATCATTAGTTTGGTTTCATCATTAATTTTCCTGATCTGGTGGGTGTTACACAGAGAGTGGGTGCATTTCCTGTTCTCATTTACAGGCTTTTTGCTACTTATTTCTTTTATAATTATTCGAGCTGCTTCATTTTATCACATGGGTTGCTTACTTAAATCCGGGCCTAGAAATGTGCACTTGAACTGGATACTTGAACTGGGAGGAATTGGGTTACTGCTTTTTGCCAGCATCACTAAAATTAGAGTAAAACAAAGAGACTTTAAATTAAAGAGATACAATCTGATTAAATATCCGATAAAATACCATAAAATGAGGATGACTGAATTGTTCAGACATTTTGTCATTTTCCTTGCGTTAAATTAGTATACATTACCATAAGGTTAAATTACGTCATCAACAAATCATCAATTCTGCTGGTTTCCCTAAATGTAATAGCTATTAACTATTGATGACTGTTTATAAAAATGGAGAGCAAGTATGCTAATTGTTGAGACTGTTCGAAGAGAAGGCAAATCGGTGTTCTTTTATTTTCTGTTGTTCTGGAAAAGGAGAAGTAAAATTTATACTTCCATTTACTTTGGTGCCCAAAATGTTCTTGCGTGACTTTTATTATCTACTGAAGCCATTATTTTCTCGCAGGCTGCAAATTGCAATAAGAAGAATGATTATTAGACAGCAGTTGCTGAAATCAAAATATGTATGGCCCATAAATAAGATCTCTGGAAATGTGCCTGAATGTTGGCAGGGGTGGCCGGATGGAAAAAGGTTTGCAGTTATAATTACCCATGATGTTGAGTCATCGCGAGGAATGAACAGATGTAAAAATCTGGCGGAAATAGACAGCCAGTATGGCTTTAAATCTTCATTCAATATCGTTCCTTATAAATATCCTGTTCCACCAGAAGCAAGATTATGGCTGCAGAGTAATGGTTTTGAGGTCGGTGTTCATGATTACAATCATGATGGGAAATTATACAGAACAAAAAAAATTTTTGATGAAAGATCCTTGGCTATTAACAAATGTCTTAAAGAATGGAATGCATGTGGTTTTCGATCTGCATCAATGCACCATAATCTTGCCTGGATTGCAAATTTGGAAATTCTTTATGATTGTTCAACTTTTGACACAGATCCCTTTGAGCCGCAATCTGATGGGGTAAATACCATTTTCCCTTTCTGGTATCAACAGGAAGATACTGCGAAAGGGTTTGTCGAGATCCCATATACCCTGCCGCAGGATTTTACACTTTTCGTTCTGAAAAAAGAGAAATCCTGCAGGATCTGGCAAGAAAAACTCAAGTGGATTGTAGAAAAAGGTGGAATGGCTACAGTAATAGTACACCCAGACTACATTAATTTTGAAAAAAATTCAAAAAATGGAATTGATGAATACTCTTGTAGTCTTTATGAAGATTTCCTTAAACACATCAAAACCGAATACCATGGTAAGTATTGGAACCCATTACCCAAGGAATTTGCATTGTTTGTAAAGGAATATGAATTAAATTTAAAAGACCCTTCACTTTACAATTCATAAACAGCATACAGCAGCATTTTTTTGAGGAGAGTCATTAGATAAAAGCTTTAAGTAGAGAGAGCATATTCAGCGTATTGAACTGGTAAGGGCTGTTATTTCGGGAAAAATAGGAAGTTTTGGATTGAAAAGTCTTAACTGATGGGTGTTTGGAAATATTTATTGCCATTACCTGAAAGATAATCTAAGGTATGTTACTTAGCTAATCAGTAACCTGTTTTAGATAAAAATCAAATTTTAATATTCACATAAAGAAATAGCTTTTTATAGTGGACTGACTTATATTCTTTCCAATACCTTTTATCAAAAACTCGGATATTTCATTACAAGAAATGTAGGCACATTTCCATTAATATTAGATGGATTTATAATTTGGCGACCTAATTATAAAAAGTGGAGGTAACTTGAATATAAGTATTTTTGGATTAGGATATATTGGGACTATAAGTGTCGGGTGTTTGGCAAAAAGTAATCATCATGTTTGTGGGGTGGATGTTAACAGTATAAAGGTAGAATTTATAAACACCGGGAAATCACCTATAGTAGAAAAAGAAATTGATAATATACTCTTTGAGCAAAGACGTAAAAATAGAATAGAAGCAACAACTGATTGTAGTAAAGCTATCTGCAATTCTGATGTTTCATTTATTTGTGTTGGTACACCACCCACACCAAATGGCCATTTAAACCTGGAAGGTGTATATAAGGTCGCAAAAGAGATTGGTTGCGCTTTAAAAAATAAAGATTCTTTTCATGTAATAGCCATACGTTCTACCGTAATGCCAGGGACAAACGAAAGGGTTGCCCATATTATTGAAGACTTATCTGGTAAAGAAAAGGATGTTGATTTTTCTGTAGTTTCCAATCCCGAATTTTTGCGTGAGGGTACAGCAGTTCATGACTTTTACAATCCACCTTATACTCTTGTGGGGTCATCATGTGAAAAAGCTGTAAGTATCCTTCAGGAAGTATATAATGAAATTAAGGCGCCTTTTATTCACACAGAAATAGAAGTGGCGGAGTTGATTAAATATGTCAACAATGCATTTCATGCCTTAAAGATAACTTTTGCGAATGAAATAGGCAATATTTGTAAAAAAATGGGAATAAACTCTTTTGAATTGATGGATATTTTTTGCAAAGATGATAAACTTAATATTTCTTCCAAATACCTTAAACCGGGTTTCGCGTTTGGTGGTTCATGTCTTCCAAAAGATTTAAAAGCATTGAACACCATTGCACATGATTTTTATCTTGAAAGCCCAGTTTTAGACAGTATCCTGAAAAGCAATGAATTACAAAAAGAAATTGTTCTTAATAAGATAATTGATTTTGGTAAACCGCGTATTGGTTTTTTAGGGCTGGCATTTAAAGAGGATACTGATGATCTGAGGTGTAGCCCTATTGTTGATGTTATTGAAAAACTTATAGGAAAAGGTTTTGAGATAACTATTTATGACAAGAATGTGCACCTGGCAAATCTTATGGGCGCAAATAAAGATTATATAATGAGCAAAATTCCCTATATTTCCAAATTTATTACAGATAAACCGGAAGATATCATAGCCAATGTAGATGTTGTGGTTGTTGTTAACAATGAAAAGGAATTTATTAAGATCTTAGATTCATTGCCTGGTAATACAATTATATATGATCTGGTAAACGTTTCTTTTCAGAACAAAATCAGTATTAACCAAAATTATACAGGAATTGCTTGGAAATGAAAAAACATATTCTCTTTATTGTTGAGAATAATTCCTTTCCCAAGGATGTAAGGGTGAGAAATGAAGCTATTGCAGCATTCGAATATGGTTATGATGTGAGTGTTATCTGTCCAGTAAATAAGAAAACAGATAAAAAATTTGAACAGATTAATGGAATAGACGTATACCGACACCCAATGCCAATAGAGGCATATAATAAATGGGGATTTATTGTTGAATATGCTAATGCACTTTTCTGGGAAACTTTACTTAGTATACGTGTTTATATAAAAAAAAGATTCCATGCAATACATGCGGCAAATCCGCCTGACCATGTGTTTTTAATTGCTCTACCCTACAAGCTATTTGGAGTTAAATATATTTTTGATCATCATGATATTTGTCCCGAAAACTATTTTGCAAAATTTAATCGTAAAGATTTTCTTTATCGTGTAATGTTTGCAATGGAGAAATTAACATTCATAACTGCAGATCTGGTTATCTCAACCAATGAAAGCTATAAAAAAATAGCTATTTCAAGGGGAAATAAAAAGGATGGTGATGTTTTTGTAGTTCGTAATGGACCTGATATGAATAAGATTAGAAAAATGTGTCCTAACGAAATGTTAAGAGATGGTTTTAAATATCTTGTGGGTTATGTTGGCATCATTGCACAACAGGAAGGAATTGATAACTTACTTGAGATTGTGGATTATTTAGTAAATAAAAGAAATATTACTTATATCAAATTCATCATTATAGGCACAGGGCCGTATTGGAAACATCTGGTTCAGCTATCAAAAAGTAAAGGCGTTGACAGGTATGTCGTATTTACCGGTTATATACCTGATGAGGAGCTGCACCAGATATTATCGACTGTAGATCTATGTGTTAATCCTGAGTTCGGAAATGAGTTTACTGATAAATCCACAATGATCAAAATAATGGAATACATGACCTTTGGTAAACCTATTATCCAGTTTTATACAACTGAGGGAGAAGTGACTGCACAAAATGCTGCTTATTATATACGTGAGAACTCTAAAGAACTATTTGCCCAGGCAATTATTGAGTTGCTTGATAATCCCCAAAAAAGAAATGAAATGGGCCAATTTGGTCTTAAAAGAATAGAAGAGGTACTATCGTGGCAAATACAGAAACAAAATCTAATGAAGGCATATCGATCAGTTATCCATTGAGATACCATTACTAATAATATCATTTCTACCTTCGATAAGTTTCTTTATCAAAATCTGATCAAAAGAACACATCTTAAACAGCATACCTTAAACGCAGAAATCAATCTTCACGGAATATGAAGTGTAGCACCAATATTATCAAATCCATAATCAATGCTACAAACTTTGGTCTAATCGTTGTTTATTAGTGTTTGGAGATGAATAGAGGCAATGTCCTCCTTCGGTTTGATATTTCTATTTTTTCTTATATGCATGATGCTGTTCGCATCCAGGAGAATTGCCATAACTAGTTTATTGATCTCAATATGTAGTTTTACTCAACTTGCTAAGCTTGATTTTAATATCATCACAATGTCTGCTTATAGATTGATAGTGCTTGCTGGAATTATAAGGATCCTAATACGAAAGGAGCCAATTAGTGGTGGAATTACGAAATTGGACAAATTGATGATCGCTTACTCGATTATCACATTTTTAACAGGTTCTATTTTAAAGCCTAATTTTTCAGGTATAGTTAATCGTGGAGGTTTTGCATTTGATATCATCGGGTTGTATCTTCTTTCACGATGTTTAATTGCAAATAAGGAAGACTTTATATACTGCCTACGCTCATTTGGATTTGTATTTATTCCACTTTCATTAGTTTTGATTTATGAAAAGTTGACAGGAAATAATTTACTCTCAGAATTCAGTTTGCAGCCGATTCCCTTGATCATTAGAAGCAATAAAATCAGAGCTACTGGTCCATTTTTACACCCGATTCTTGCAGGTAGTTTTATGGCAGTGTCGTTTCCTTATATCGTATCATTGTGGTGGCAGGGAAAAGCGAATCGTAAGGTGTGCATCTTATGTGCAATTTCTGTTATACTTGGAATATTTGCAACTGCATCAAGTGGGCCTATTATGGCACTACTCATGTCCATCATCGGGTATTGTTTTTGGAAATTACGGGAAAAAATGAAAATGATACGCTGGTGTTTAATTATTGGCATAATTGTATTGCATATTTTTATGAAAGCACCGGTATGGTACATAATTGCAAAAATTGACCTGACCGGTTCAAGTACAGGATGGCATAGGGCAGAATTAATTACAAGTGCTATAAACCATTTTAATGAGTGGTGGTTGATTGGTACTAATTATACTAGGCACTGGATGCCCTATGGAATAAATTCGGATCCTAACCACACAGATATTACAAACCAATACCTCCTTATTGGGATAAATGGAGGAATTTTATTACTTGCTCTCTTTATTTATATCCAGTTATTATGTTTTAGAAATATCGGAACATATTTAAGGGTCAAACATAATGCATCACAAGCTGATCAAATGCTGGTTTGGGCGATTGGGGCATCACTTTTCTCTCAAGTAGTTACTTTTTTTTCGATCCCATTCTTTGACCAGTCAATTGCCATTGTATATTTAACATTTGCGTTTGGCTCATTTATTATTACAAGGATTAATCTTGAATCTGGTGTGGAACCGATGTATGTCTAATATGCGACCAAGCTTGCTATCTATGATTTCATCGGTTACCTTGTTAATTTTTTCTGGAAAAAATCTGAGGGATGATAGCGGTATTATTACTAGAATCTTAGAATAACATCTCATCAATAGAATCGAAATTAAATGTCATTGAAAAATGTCTTTATGTTTTTTTCCGCAGTTTCAATTGCGAAGGTTTTTAGTGTCTTCTTATTTTTCTTAATTACAAAATTCCTCGAACCATCTGAATATGGATTATTTCTTACGCTGCAACTTATCACCATGTATACACCAATTTTCTGTTTGGGAACAATGGAAACATTGGTAAAGCAATACCCATTTTATATAGGTAAAGGTTTATTTGAAAAAGCTCGAGAACTTGAAAATAATGTATATGCATCAATAGTATTGGCATCAATTTTAGTTGCTATAATAGGTGGGATTATAATAATTGTCTTATCTTTTCGATTAAAATTTTTAATGCTCATATCAATAGCAGCAATGACGATTATTTCTTCGTCTGGTTTTTTCTTTATGTTCAACCATGGTCGATCAATGGCTCATCAGAATTTCAAGATGACGGGTTTTTTGGAAGGGTTTCAATCGATTTTAATGTTTATAACCTTAGTTCCTCTAACATATTTTTTCCATTTTAAAGGCGCAATAGCCGGGTACTTTATAAGTAATCTTGCCATTCAGCTAATATCCATCTATATGGCAACAAAAAAATTTGGTCCACTAAAATTCAAAATCAAAAAGAATGAATTATTAAAAAATATTAAAATAGGGCTGCCAATATCAATGATCTGGTGGTTCTGGGGAATTCAACAATCAATTGATCGCTTAATTTCTATGTCTTTGCTTGGTAAAACGATGACTGGTTATTATGGATTAGGGACGAGAATAGTTTCAACTTTATCTCTTATACCATTGAGTGCTGGTAGGGTACTATATCCGAAAATAAGTGAGAAACTCGGTGGTAATTGCAGTCGTGAACAACTTGAGCGAATCGTAGTCGGACCAACGAGAGTTCTTGGAATTATCATATGCCCAATGATAGGCATTGTTTTAACTATTTTACCGATATTCTACGAGTTGCTTTTCAAAGAGTATACTAAAGGTCTTCAATCTGTGCAAATATTGCTTATTGGGTTTTATTTTACATGCCAGGTAAGGAACGGTTTGAATTATTTAATTGCAATTAACAAGCAAAAGTTAGCATTGGCGTATATGTCAAGCTGTCTGGCGATTTGTGTAATCATGGAGTTATTTTTTGTAAAATTGAAATTAGGAATTGATGGAATTGCGTTAGGTGTTAGTATTTCAAGTTTTTATCTTACCATTGTTGTTTGGGGTACTACATTATTGCAACTAGGATATACAATAAAAAATGTTTTCTTCAAATTACTGAGCTTAAACAGACCATTCGTGTTATTCTTACTGTTACCACTAATATTAATCTGGGTTTATAAAAAAATTTGTGCTGGCCAACCAATTTATTACGAACTAATAATTTATCTGATTGTAGTCACTACAATTATTATAATATCTGAATCGTCTCAAAAACATTTATCAGAAATTTTGGTGCTGATAAATATAAAGAGAAATAGTCAAAAATTATCAGTCTAGCATGTGTTGTTCTATATAGATATAGCCTTAATTTCTATATTAGACTTGAACATAAAGACAATTAAGAAAGACATATAAAGAATTTATTTTCGGGTACTTTTGGATTTATAGTAAAAAATGGTTATTTGATTTAAGCTGAATGGAATCGGAGTATTATATTAAAAAACGATGAGAACATTAAGAAACGTGTTGGATGCTATAGCATTATATTTCATGTCCTTTTATATGAGCTATTTAGAAGATTGTTAGGTTTGGGACATCGGAGTAAATACTGTTTCTTTTCCACATTGATCCATTCAATTGGAAGCCAGAAAATACGGAACGTTTGTTTTAAGAGGTTTACTGATTTGGGTAGCCGTATATCATCTTTTAATGCTGATTCAATTGGTTTTGGCCGAGAGAAAAAACGAATCGGTGGAATAACGTCGTTTCTTGTTTAAAATCGCTAAAAGAGTGGGGGCGGACTGTAGCATCATTTCATAGTCCTTCTGTAGATGGAAAAAACTGGTCTGAGGCATACAAATAAACTTACAGAGAATTATCTGCAGACTGCAAGATTGTTTGAAATTATTGATGACTATAAGATTGACTACATTTTGATACTAATCATGCACAAAGGATCGACGCAGTCCTGTTGTTTGAGGGAATTTCATTAATAAAGGCACCAATATTACATGTTCATTTAAAAGTTGCCTGAAAACTGCACTGTGGTTTAACGCTAAAGAAAGGTAATTGCTATTTTATGCTTTTCTTTGAGTATATGGAACAGTGTAACTATACTGGTGATTTTAATTTTAAATTGAATCCCATGATTCCTATCTTGAACATGAATTTGGGTATGCAAAAAATTATATACTCTCTTTGATTGATGGAAAAAAATTATAAGCTGAGCAAATTAATTGGAGATCACGATCTTATCAGTTAATAACAACTTTGAAGGAAATTATCAAAAACCCATGCTTTATAATAATTCAATAGACAGCATTAAAAAGGATTCTAAATTAGTTGGAAGATATTTAAAGTACATTCGACAAAAAAAATATATTAACAGGTACGAGATGAAATAACAAAGAATATTTAGTCTTCAACGGCCGGCAAAAATTAAATATTGAGCATATAGAGTACGTAGAGTACGAAATGCTACAGGGAATGAAACTTTCAAGGTGCAGTTTTAGGATGTGGGAATGTCGAACTTAATTGCTGCATTTGGATTTGCTCAATTGCCAAATGAATGGTTGTGCGATGTGTTTATATAATACCTGAATTGGCAAATAAATTTGCCAAGATGCTGGGTTGTAAACCATATACCGACTTATCAGAAATGATTCAAAAGAAAAGTCTGATTTAGTTGCTAACTTACAAAGGAATGGGCTCATTTTAGCACAAGTGTGGAACTGTAAAACAATGGAACTGATGTTTTTCGTGAAAAATCATGGCAGAATTGATTCAAAGCAGTGAAAAATGATATAATGTGCGAAGTGTAAAGGAAGAATATTATCTGTGAATTACAATTGGAGATATCTACTTGATATTATAAATTAAAGAGCATTATTAATGATAATACTTTAGGGCAATTATGCTTTCTGCGGGTCTTATATCGGACACTACTGAGTTCAAAAATTTAATTGAGTTTTATTTTCGCTAAAAAGACTATATTTGTTGTTATTTGACTAAAATATAGTTTTATCAGGTTTATACCTTCTAAATTATAAATACAGGTAATTACTATTAAAAAACATGCCCATAAAACAATTCAGTTATGAAAATGCTGACTTATGCTCAGAAAGGCTTTTAACATGAATAATGAAGATGAGTCTTTTGAATATGTATTGATGACTGCTGCTCGAAATGAGGAAGCCTTCATTGGAAGAACTATAGAATCGGTGATTTCGCAAAGCATATTACCGAAATGCTGGGTTATTGTGAGTGATAACTCAACCGATAGAACCGATGAAATAATAGAAACGTATATTCCAAAAAATGAATTCATTATTCTTATAAAGAAAAATGGTGACAAACAACGAAACTTTGGTTCACAGGTACGAGCAATTAATATTGCCTACCAGTATATTCTTGAAAATAATATTAAATACAATTTTATCGGGAATCTTGATGCAGATGTTTCGTTTGAACCCAATTATTTTGAATTGATTTACAATAAATTTAAAGAAGACCCTGAACTGGGACTTGCAGGTGGAACTATTTTTGAAAAACAGAGAGAAATTTTTGTGCCACGGCGTTATAACAGTACTGCATCAGTTGCGCATGCTGTACATCTATTTCGAAAGAAATGTTTCGACTCAATTAACGGATATACCCCACTGAGATATGGTGGATCCGATACTCATGCAGAATTTATGGCAAGAATGAATGGCTGGAAAGTAAAATCTTTCCCTGAAATCCAGGTAAACCATTACAAACCCACCAACTCTGCAGAAAGAAAGTTAAAAGGGGCTTTTCGTCAGGGGAAAATGGATTATTCTCTCGGTTGCCATCCGGTTTATCAGGTTGCAAGGAGTATTTCACGTATTAGAACAAGACCGTTCTTTTTGTATTCTTTAGTCAGAATTGCAGGTTTTTTATCGTGCTATTTGTTATTCGAAAGGCGAACGGTAACAATGGATTTTATCCGGTATATTAGAGAATACGAGGTTAAACATTTTATGGCAAACATAAGAGACATGATAGTAAACCCAACTTACCAGAAGAATGGTTATTTTTTTAAAAAGATAAGAGAAAAATTGGTGAGTATTAGAGCCAGTTTATTCAACATAGTAGATAGTGATATGGATAAAACAATAGATGAAATATCGGATGAATTGGATAAAGAATCAAATCTCACAAATCTGCAGTAGTCTATAAGATAGAAAATACTTGAAAAAACTGATAAGTTCTTGAATTGTTTTCGCAAAATTTTAACCAGTAATTTATTCATGAACATCCATAATGAGCAATTGATACTGAGTAGTGAGGATTGGCTCGCCTTGGAAAGAAAAAAACGCTCAATACCTGAAAGCCTTTAAGTGATATTTTATCGAACACTATTTACGTTCATTTATATTTGTTTTTTTTGAGCATAAAGTTACAATTATAAAATAATCTGTAATAATATAACAAATTAGGCCCTGAGTATTGTAATATGGCAAAATATCATATTAGTAGGTTTCTTTTAGCGTTTATACTCTTTCTTCTTGTTACCCATAATTCTTATCCCGACACCTACTACATTGATTTCAAAAGGGGATCTGATTCCAATATGGGATCTGAGTCGGCACCATGGAAACACTCACCAGGTATGACAGGAAAAACCGACAGAGTCAAAGCGTATACATGGAAAGATGGTGATATATTCGTTTTTAAAGGTGGAGTTACTTGGGATTCAACTTGTTTTCCTGATACAATGGGTGGATTTGGAGAGGTAAAAGGTATTGTATACACAACTGAAGATACTTCTAAAAAAGCTATATTTGATTTACAGGGTAAAGAGCAATCACCTGCGATTTATGTATGGTATAGAAAATCAGGTTTTAAAATTTCTGGTATTGAAATTCGAAACATAAAACCTCCTAAGAATATAGGGAACGCTATTGGGATATCTCTTTATAGAGCGAACAACGTAGTAATTGAAAATATGTATATACATTCCTGGAAACCCAACTCGACAAGCGAATATGGAATGGCTGCAGCAATACTTTTCAACGATTGCTCTACATCAACTGTCAGAAACTGCAGATTAATAGGAATAGATAGTGGAGGGGCAGGAATAAGAAGCATCGGCCTATTAGGATTTAAAAATCTCATATACAACAATGTTATAGCGCACTGCAATGCTGGAATATCTTTTACAGGAACTTGCGATAGTTCCATAATTGCTGGTAATGACATCTCTTACATTATACAGGGAACATTTGATAAAGATTACCATACTGATGCGATAATGCTCCATGGTAAAGGTTCTGGAGAGGTGTATAACAATATTATTCATGATTACAATACAATCGGGGTCGCAGCGCAAAGGGGAAACTGGAAGATTTATAATAATGTAATGTATAATGTTCCTATAAATGGAATTGGTGGTTTGGGTGTATTGTGGTCAGCAAATGGTGTTTCATGTTTAGAGTGTTCGTTATCAGTATATAACAATTTTCTTGAAGGTGGAATACAATATGTATTAAATCAAGGCAATCCGGCGAAAATTGGTGGTTTTAAAATAATGAACAATGTTATTGGAGATAAAATTTTTATTAGCGATACTGTTGATAACATTATTATAGATAATAACATCTATCTTCACAAGTCGATCTATATTAATTATTTCGGGACAATTTTGACCGTTGAACAGATAAGATCGAAAAACTGGGATAAAAATAGCTTTTATAAGAGCAGAACAGAATTTACAATCCAAGGTATGCCATCCGTATTCAATTATTATATTAAAAATGGTAAAAATTTGAGTCAATATTTTAATTTTGATATTAAATCAAAACTAAGACCCAAATCTGATTCTGCTTGGTGTATTGGTCCTTATGAAATCGATATTATTACTAATTCACAACCATCTGATGCGAGGCGACCGCGAGTATTAAGTATTTCTCAATAGAAGGCAAACTGATTTTTTGTCTTAAGATACAATTCGAGGTTCCCAACGTTATCTATAAATCTATTTAGCTCACCTTATCAAGTGAAATAGTTTCTTAGATATTATGCAACTTCAAAACAAAAAATGGAACTGTGATTCTGAATATTAATAGCATGATGCAAGTGAATTACTGGGAATTAGTATATGTCCTCCAATTTATATTCCTTTCAGGAGAGTTTGAATGATCGATAAAAACAACATAATATCTTCGGTTGAGGATGGAATATTAATATTACGTCCCAAAAACATAAAGGTAAAACGCAGAATCCTCTTTGTCATGACCTATGGAATGGCACTTGTTTATCGTCTTTGGTTGAAAGGTTTATACCCAAGTAACCATCTGTGGGGGTGTTTAGAACTGATTCAAAAAGGGTATGAAATTTTATTACCCGAACCTGTAAAAGTGAACAACATAACAAGGAGATTTAGAATTGATCTCTTTCCTACAAAGATAGCTTTAGAGCTATTGCAGCCAAATGATATTATTTATTGTGCTCACAATGTTTTGCTTTGGGCGCCTATATTAAAGCTGGCGAAAATTTTAAAATGTAAAATAGTAGGACAATTATATGCCAGAGAGCCACTTCCTTTCTCTATTGCCTATGATGGGATCATTGCTCACACTTTGACTGCAGAAAAAAAAGCAAAGAAAATTTGGTCGAAAGCAGCAATTAAGCATATACCATGGGGTATGGATCTGGATTTTTTCAAAGCTTATCCTTACGAACCGCAGTGGGCTATGTCGTGCGGTAAAACTTTCAGGGATTTTCAGATAATCAAATCAGTTTATCAGAATTTAACAACAACTCTAAAATTGATTGTAGCTGAAAAAGTCGAAGGTTTACCTCCTAATGTTCAGGTTGTGGATGCTAAACAATATGGTGATTTAATTTATCCGAAATTGGTACATGATTTTTATAGGTATTGCAATGTATCACTAATAACAATTAAGAGCGATGAAAAAAAGCGGCATTCGATAGGTCTTACAAACCTCTTCGAATCTATGGCTTGTGCACGACCAGTGATTGCCACCAAAACAGGTGCATTAATAGATGAATTAGATATCCATAAAGAAGAATTTGGTATATTTATCCCACCTGATGATACTGATGCTCTTGAAAATACAATAAAAAAATTATCTCAGGAAACTGAGGAGGCTGAGCAATTTGGGTTACGAGGCAGGAAATTATGCGAGAACTATTATAATATGGAACGATATTCAAGTGATTTAGACAATTATTTTGATACTATATAATTCAACTTGGTACACTGAAAATTATGTTCTGTTACATTGGTAATATTGATAAAGAAAAAAATTTCGTGTTTAACCGTTATAATAGTCAGATAATAACAGTATTTACTTTTTTGTTAATGTAATATAAAATTAAGTTTGGGTTGGCAGATATCTTTAAAAGATATTCTTCCATTTTGCATTTGGTTTGAATTAAATAGTTACTTTTTATGAAAATATTTAAAATTATTTTCATTATCTTTTTTTTAATCAGTTTTCGATGTGCAGATGTTGATCAGGCACCAAAGAGTGAATACCCCAAGAACTTTGCTTTTCAACATATATACAATTCAGACACATTATTTTTATCTTGGGCTCCCCCCTTGTATGATGCTGGTTTTATAAAATATTACGAGGTCTATTATCATACTTCGAAAGATACCTCCTGGAAACTGGTCAAAAGCAATGTTCCGGCTACTGATTCACCGAAAATAATGATTGCAAGGAATGAAGTTGATGCCAACGATAATGTGTTTTATTTCGCAGTACTGTCTGTTACCGAAGATGGTGAGAAGTCAGAAATGCATAAATCAACAGATACAGAAGCTTCTCCCTGCAATTGGATTGTCAATTGGTACTAAATAGATGAAATAATCTGTGAAATACTTCATCTGATATTTTAAACAACCCAAACCCCTAAAACGATGGCGATTGGCAGAAAATGCATTGGAGGAAATGTCCGTCCTTAAATGGGATATTTGTAAAGAAAGATATATTTGGTACCTTTTCATAAAAATATCAAATGTCATATCAGAACAGGCAGTACCTTTCCTTATATTGAATTGTTAAACATATTACAAGTCAGTAGTGTCAGGTTAAATTAACAAAGAAAAAGGCCGCCAAAACCTATATTATTAATACGCAAAATTAAAAAAATTATAGGGAGGTGACCTTGAACAGAAAAAAATGTAATATTTAGTCAGTTAATGAGTCTGCTTATTCAAAAGAATTTTATACCTATTATAAATCGATATGATGGTATGCTAACGGTTAACGGCGTCTTTTTATCCCCACTCCGCATGACCGATTTTCATAATGAACTCAACTAGGAGCATCATTATGAAAGAAGCAGAACGCGAAAGAAAATT
>JAAYXQ010000310.1 GCA_012515825.1 Fibrobacter sp. | reverse complement strand
CATCAAAGGCCTTTTACCTAAATAGGTTTCCAGTGCCTCTTCTACACATTGCACAATTGGCGCATCGGGAGCAGTCATCAGTGGTGCATGGGATAATTGCTTCATCCGGCTGTTGGGCATTCTGGATAGTTGGGCGTGAAAATCGGGATCTTCTTTCTGAAGGTCATCAATTATCTGCTGATATTCTGCTATTACCGACTCTATGCTTTCTCCGGCAACGTATCTGCGGTCAAACTGAATTGTACACTCCCCTGCGACAGTACATACCTGGTCCCCACCCTCTATTTTACCATAGTTCATCAGAGCAGGTCCCATATATTCATTGGTTCTGGTCAGAATCCTGGGAAGAAGTTCCCCATCAATCCTGCTGATTAGCTTTGCTGCTTTTTGTATGGCATTTATTCCCTTTAGTGCCTGTCCGCTGTGCATGGTGGTTCCGGAGACCTTTATCTCCATGGTTTCCAAGCCTCTGTGGCCTATGGAGTATCCATAATCTGAAGGTTCTCCCACGACAGCGCCGTCCGCAGTCCCTCCGGACAAAATAAAGGCCTCGGTACCGTCGCTCTCGCATTCCTCTCCGACAACAGCTGACAATAGAACATCGCCCTTCAGCTTTATGCCGGATCTATCTATTGCAGTCATGGCGACTATCATCGATGCCAGGGCCCCTTTCATATCATTGGCACCTCGCCCCCATACAGCCCCGTCTTTCACGAATCCCTTAAATGGCTCTATGAGCATATCGTAAGGAGGAACGGTATCAATATGACCATTGAGCAGCAGAGTCGGGCCTTTTCCGGTACCGCGTAAGGTGACAAGGATGTTGCAACGGTTTCCATCTACACGGATCTTTTGGCAATCAAAACCAAGACTGCTGCAGTAATCAAAAATGAAATCTCCGACAGCAGCTTCCCTGTTTTTCGTAAATCTATGGCTCGGAATCCTTATTAATTGCTGAAGAAGTGTTACCACTTCCTCTGTCTCAAAATAATCATAAAAAAGATTTCTCATATCTAATAAACTTTACTCCCTATAATTTTGCTCCGAAACTTTACAAGGCCTGTCCCGGTATGGATTAACAAATGAACTATCCATGGGACATATGCAATTTATTATACAAGAAGACATTGATATTGAGAAATAGGCAAGAGTATTGTTGACAAATCTGCAAACACCATATATGCTCAAATTGTCCCATTGTATTCAACATTGTTCAAAAAAATATTATTAACTTAGTAATAAGGAGAATACTGTTATGGCAAAAATGAGTAAAAAGAGAGTAAGCATCACCTTTACCGGCGACATCGGCTTTGACAAGTTCATGACCGGCAAATGGACAGATGAGAACCTCCTAGCTAAACCTGTGCTCGATTTCTTACAGGGCTCTGACCATGTGGTTGCCAATATTGAGGGGGCAATGACAGACATGGTTGACGATGGAACACACGGACAGTTCTTCCATTCGATGGATCCGGCGGCACGCTGCGTCCTCGAGAGAAT